>LVVU01000068.1:0-2574 GCA_006954465.1 Candidatus Methanoprimaticola hominis | reverse complement strand
GTCTCGGATATAAAGTCTTTGTAACGCCGTTATTACATTAAGAGATGTTAAAACGATATCAATCATGTACGATGTCAAAGATTCCTTGTCATTGTTCCTTATAACAGCCGACAGGCATCAAATAGGCTATGTAAATCCCCCCGCAGGGACAGAATGACCGCGAACGATATGCTCGGAAGGACGATCGAGGACTCGGTCCGCAGGGCCTGCGAGGGAAAGGACGTCGGGATAGCGTTCTCAGGAGGACTCGATTCCGGACTGGTCGCCGCCCTGGCATCCAGATCCGCCGCATCGGTGACATGCTACACCTGCGGCACCGACAACGCCTTCGACGTCCGTGCCGGAAGGGACCTGGCGGAGGAGCTGGGGATCCCCTGGGTCCACTGCAGGATATCCAAGGCGGACATCGAGCGCACGGTGCGCGAGCTCGTCTCCGCCGCCGGCGAGTCAGATCCGTTCACCGTCTCGTACGAATTGCAGCTGTTCTGCGTCTGCAGACAGGCGGATCAGGACACCATCCTCACCGGGCAGGGCTCCGACGAGTACTTCGGAGGATGCGCCAAGTACGTCGGTCAGACCGACGACGTCTACGACGCGTTGAGGAACGACGCGATCGACAGGCTGAACAAGGTCTCCATCCCCTGCGAGCTCAGGATCGCGGAGCATTTCGGGAAGGAGCTCCTCTATCCGTACATGGATCCCGCCGTGATCTCCGTCATCGATTCGATCGATCCCGGCGACCTCCGTCCTGCCGACATGGACTCCAGGAAATCCGTCCTCAGGGACATCGCCCTGTCCTACGGATACCGGAGCATAGCGGAGAGGCGCAAGAAATCCTCCCAGTACGGCTCGGGGACCACCGACCTCATACGTGCCGTCGCCAGGGAGAAGGGGCTCAGGTACAACGAGTACATCGCATCGATATACGACGACGAATGCACCCCGGAGATACCATTCAGCGGCCGCGGATCCGTGATAAACGCCAGAGTGGACTCCGTCCTCAAAGCAGAGGCGGAGAGGATAATCGCCGAGTGCGGATCGGATCCGTCGGATGCCATCGCCCGCATGTACAGGTGTATAGTCAGGGAAGGGGACCTTCGGTTCCTCGGAAGCGAGCACAGAAGCGGTTAAGAACGATGCCGTCCACGTCCGTTCATGGATTCCCAGGGATGGATGAGGCTCAGCGTCGCCATATCGGCGGCTTGGTTGGTCTTCTGTCTGTTGAGATTCGCGATATACTCGTCGTTCTACGCGGGGACGCCGGGCGGGGACCTGTTCATCACGGTGCTCAACATCGCCCTGATCGTCGGTCTGGTGCTGATGGTCGCCGTGTTCGGAAGGACGTTCTTCGCCCGCACCGTCGCCAGGTCCAGAAGGTCGACGCACTGCCAGCAGTGCTACGCCAGGATCCCCGACGGGGAGGAGTTCTGCCCCAGGTGCGGGAACAGGAGGGAGCGATGATCCCTCTCCGTGGAGTCTCCGACAGGACCGGTTTCGTCATGCCGTTCGGACCCTCCAGTTCGCGATCTCCTCCAATCCGACGAGCATCACTCCCTTCTCCGCCGCTTCATCCCGCAGACCATCCCCGAATCCGGATATCGACATCAGGATGAACCTCTTCGGAAGGTCCGTTCCGATGGATCCGGAGCTCTCCACGAGTCTGTTCAGCGCATCTTCGTACATCTTCCCTGTCCTGAATTTGCATTCCCCGAGGAGCGCCACCGGGTTCCCGTCGATCAGGACCTTGGAGGCGATGTCCACTTCGCGGGTCTCCTTCTCCTTGTCCAGGCCCCACCACTTCCCGATCTCCACGCACTTGAAATTGTCGATGACGAACCTCCGACAGAGGTCCTCGAAGCGTCCTCCCAGGAATGTGCTGATCCTTTCGGAGACCGCATCGTATGTGTCGGACGGGTCCCTCAGCACGAAAACGCCTGCTTCCCTGACGACATCCTGGCAGAATGCCACCATGGGGTCGAGTACCCTGTACACGGGGTGCTTGGGCGATCCGAACATCGGGTGCACCGCCTCGATGATCCCGACCCTCTCCAGTTCCTCGATGCATCTGGAACAGGTGGTCTTCTGGATCTTCGTCCTCTCGGAGATCGTCTTCAGCGATGTGGCACCATCAGAGATCGCGTTCACCACGGCCATGTATCTACCGGCAGGTGCGAATTCGCTTCCCACGAGGGCTTCCGCCTCATCTTTCATATCCGCATAGTCGGACAGGAAATGCTTCTCCACGTATCCCCTGTACGTGTCGGTCTCGGAATCGAGGTGGAATTGCGGTATCCCTCCGATTGTCAGATACAGTTTCACCATGTCGAGGTCGGACATGCGGGGATGGAACGATCTGCATGCTGTGAGCGGAAGCTCGCGCACCTTCAGTTCGTTCGCGAACCGTCCGTACAGAGGTCTGCTGTAATCCGTGGTCTCCTGATCCATCATCCTGATGGAGGATCCGCATACCACGAGCATGGATCCCGTGTCGCGACTCATCGAGTCCACGAAATGCTGGAGCACGGATGCCACTTGTTCGCTCGATGCAATGAGATACGGCAGTTCATCTATGAC
>LVVU01000067.1 GCA_006954465.1 Candidatus Methanoprimaticola hominis | reverse complement strand
GCGTCTGTCCGCGGCCAGGGCCAGAGGTCTTCCGAGCTTCTCCCTCGTTATCTGCTTCGAGTGCTGTTTCGCACCTTTGGTGCTCTGCACGTACTCGGTGTCGACTATGGTTGCGGTACCTGCCGTTATACGGCCTGCATCATCCTTCTTCAGTCCCTGTATCCTGATCCACGGCATCCCATCAGCTCCCCTATAGCAACACATACCAGTCGAATGGTGCCGTTTCAGAGCGGTTCGGAGCAAGAGATCGTTCTAAAACTCGGATCAGCGTCGATATCCATCAGAAATCGGGTCGAAAGCGACCTCGGTCCAGTGTAGTGCTGACTTCGTGTTCGACGTAGCTGTAATCTCCGTGCTTCCGATTCCGCGACCCTCTTATCGATGTCCTCCATCGAAAGGGGCTCGAATTCCACCGTACGGCCTTGCGAGACGTAGTCTATGAAGCATCTGACCGGAAGGCCGGTGTAGTACTCCTCCGCAGCGTGCGCATATACGGACAGCTGCAATTCGTATTCCGCCTGGAACCTGTCCGTGACATCGGTCTTGTAGTCGTGGATCTCCACGCGGTCGTCGAATACCATCAGGAGGTCGATCTGACCCTTCAGTATGGTGGTGCCGCTGCATACGGGAAGAGAGCAGCCTATCTCCGAATACGATTTGAGGAATCCGTCCATGCTTCTTCTCGACAGCACCTCTCCTGCGATGTAGTCCGTTTCCGGATACTTCCCGGAGGGGGCTACGCCGACGTGCATGAGCTGGGCCTCCAGGTGCACGGAGGTACCGTACTCCTTGCCCTTTCCGCAGATCTCATCGACCTCGGCCATACCGCCCTGGCCGTCCTCCAGGTCGAGGCTCATGATGCTGTGGACACCGATCGTCTGCGTTCTGTTGACGTACGCGCCTATCTCCGGTTTCTGTATCGTCTCGAACTCGGAGAACTCGGCGGATAGCGGGCAGTCCTCTATCTCCGAATAGTTCTCCTTAGAGAGTCCCTTCATGAATTCCGAGGGTTCCGGACCGCTTATCAGCGTCTCGTACTGCTTGGCGCGGGTCATGGATACGAACATCAGGCGACGTTCCTCGTCGTAATCCGAGGATCTGATCGATTTGCACAGGTAGGTGCGCCAGGATTTGCAGATGCGGGAGTACCCGTTGTAGTAGGCCACCACGTTCTTCGGACGAAGGCCCAGGACCTCGTCGTAGAGGAATGCGGATCTGTCGCCGTTGGTGTTCGGCATTATCCTTGGATCGATGAACGGCATTATCACCGTGGGGAACTCCAGTCCTTTGGACTTGTGCATGCTCATGACGGCGACCGCATCGGATGTCAGATCGGTCTCCACCGGGTACGTGGTGGGTTTGCCCTCCATATCCTCCTCTATCATCGAGATGAGGTCCGAGATGGTGAGCAACGAATCGCGATGCGCTCCGGAGAGCACGTTGATGACGGACTGGGAGACATCGTTGTCTATGCCGTACCAGACGAAGATGTTGGTCAGGAGCTCGGTTATCCTGCGCCTCTTGGCATAGAGCTCCCTCCTCTGCCCGGAGATGTCCGAGGGGATCTTGCTGTTGTCCAGGCGTGCAGCATTGCATTCCGCCAGCGAGTAGCCCTGATCGATCATTATGGGGATGTATCCCCAGGGGTCGAAGGAGTTGTTGATGTATCTGAGCCATGCCAGAACGAGCTTCGCCTCCCTTGTGCACATCAGCTCGACCTCGCCGTAGAGATAGGCGGGGATGCCCTGAGAAGTCAGTTCGTCGACGACCGCCCTGCAACCGCTGGTCGTACGGCATAGGACGGCGATATCTCCGAGTCTCATGGGACGTTCGACGTTCTTGTCGACCACCGGATATTTTCCGGGTTGCAGATAATCCCTGACGCATCTGCCTACCGTGCGGGCTTCCTCGACGGAGGATTCGCATCTGACGTACCTGATGTGGGTCCGGTTCCCGATCTCCTTCTGGCGTTTCGCGGTCAGATAGGCGAGATTGGATTCGATCGCCTCGGTGTCGATCTTCTCTTTTGCAGTGGCTTTGAGGGTCATGCACTCGAAGGCCTTGTTCACGATCTTCTCGGAAGACCTGTAGTTGGTGTCCAATTGGATCTTCACGGTTTCAGGGATCCTGAATGCGACACGCCTGTTGCCGTCCCCTCTGTCCTCGTTCAGTTTGTCGGCGAGGAGCTTGGCTCTTCTATCGAAATCCAGGATGTTGTCGATGGAAACGAATCTGAATCCGTAGATCCCTTGCTTCCAGTCTCCGACGACGCAGAGGTTGGGTTCCTTCAACACCAGGAGCGAGAGCATCAGCTGGCTCGAGTTTGTATCCTGGAATTCGTCTATCATCACATAATGGTACGAATTGATCTTGCGGACGTTGTCGTTGGAATACAGGATCGAGAATGCAAGCATGGCGTTTATGCAGAATGTCAGCCTGTCCTCCGATATGCTCCTCCTGAGGTAGTGCCAATACACATCGTGGATGAATCTGAAGAATTCCGAACGGTCGTCGAAGGCCGCTTCCTTCAGAATGGGATCCGGCAGCTCCTCGACGGATTCGGGATCCCTCTCGACATCGAAATCCTTCGTGCCCATCTCGTAATATCTGGAAGAGATGTAGGACCTCTTGCTGCTGCCCTTCTTCACGAATTTGTTGAGTTCCCTCATCGATCCGAGCACGGAGTCGACATCCCCGGACAGGATATCGACCGGATCGTTTCCGAACCATCCGCTCCCCTTGATCGGATATATCCCGCGGGACATCAGGCGGTTGATTATCTGGTAGAGGTCGTCGGGATACTCGCCTCCGATGATCGACCAATCGCCGTAGTCCTCACCATGGCTGTGAAGGAAGTCGTCGAGGAACAGCGAGAAATGCCTCTTGTTGAGGGTCTCGTTCTCAACCAGTCTCGCCGAATGGGTGAGCTTGTCCTGGATCCCGAAGAGCGCTCCGGCATCCTCGGGGGAATCCATGACAACCGAGAGGCAGAAGGCATCGAACGTCTTCACCTGCACCAGCTTGGACTTCTCCTCCATTCCGGGAACGGACCTCAGGCGGGCCTTGATGCGCTGCTCCATCTCCGAGGCGGCGTTCCTGGTGAAGGTCATCATCAGGATGTCCCTGGGGTTGACGTCCTCCTTCCCGAGGAGTTTCACATACCTCTCCACGATCGTATGGGTCTTTCCCGTACCGGGACCGGCATCTACGACGACCATCCCCTCGAGGGTATCGATCATCCTCTGTTGAGATGCGTTGAGTTCGCTCATTCACTCATCCTCCTCGACCTTGACCTTGCTGCCCATGCAGGCGGCGTAGAAATCGCATTTTTTACAATCGACCTTGCCTGCAGGCCGTGCTGGGAGACACGTGTCGATGCTGGCATTCAACTCGATATGCTTCTGATCGAGGATCTTCAGGAATCCGTCGATCTCTGCAAGCGATACGATGAGACTGTTCCCTATGACGATCCCGTCGGTAGTCAGCGCATCGGCGATCTTCTTGACGATGGACGCCACATGTCCTCTGTTCGTCTTGTTGTCCTTCATACCGATCTTCCTGAGGACGGCGGAATGGAGGCCTTCATCATCGATCCATTTCCTCGGATCCCTGCATTGATAGGAATCGAGGGCTTCTGCGATGGCTCTCGCATTCCCTTTCAATTCCTTCTTCAGGTTGTTCTCGATCCAGTCCGTTCCCTCATCGGTTCTCAGAAGATACTCGAATGCGGCCATCTGAACGACCGTTATCGTCCTGACGTTATCGGTGATATCGAAATCATCCTGGAGAGAGGAGATCTCGTTGTCCATGGCGTACAACTGATTGAAGACCATCCTCCCATCGCCTTCCTCCATGGATAATGCGAGATACATCAGCGGCTGATACTCGGGATATTCGGTGATCTCCTCCAGGGACATGTTCTTCCGGATCGACTTGATGTCGGATGGCCTGCCGGTCTTGTAATCGGTGATGACTCCGTTCCAGTAGAGGTCGTAGATCCCATGCATCGGATGGAGCGACGAGTGGTGATCGGTCTCGCAGCATGTGCTGGTCATCTCCTCGCCCAGTTCGATCAGGAACCTGTTCGGCTCCTTCTTGGCGGTATTGGATGCATCCAGCATCGGTTCGACGCCCATGGCGTCGATGTATCTCATCACATTGCGCATCGCGAGACGGATCTTGTCTGTATCAAGTTCGGATTTGAGCGGCGTGGAGAGACCGACGAATCTGTCCGAGATCATCGTCGTGAAGGCATCCAATCCGAGCTCTCTGACCCTGTCGGGATGGGTCGCGTACAGCTCTGCGAACTGATGGATGAGGTTTCCGAATTCGGATTTGTCGTTATCCGCATTGGGAAGCAGGTTGTTGAACATGAACTTACGAGGGCAGGCGATGTACGCATTGAACGAGGACTTGGAGAACTCTTCGAACTGCAATTCTGTTGCATCCTCGAGGGACCCCCTCTCGACCTCTCTTGGAATCTCCGGCGAGTACCATCTTCCGACCACGTATCTGGAGCAGAGGTCTCTGAAGCTCTCCGTAGCGGAACCTCTTATGATATCGAAGGTCAGACAGGGGCGGGCGGGCTTACCCATCTTGCTTGAGTTGACGCAGTAGATGCGTCTCTGACCCTGTTGTATCATCGCTTCGAGACGAGAGGCGATGCATTCCGACTCCGTTTCCGAATCTATGTAGCGCTTTCCGATGATGGGGATGTTCCAATCCTGCTCCATTCCGAGATAGATCACAACAGGTCTGTCGATGAACATGGAGTTCTTGCAGTCGGCTATCAGGACGCCGTGGAGCTCGTTCTCCGGGATCTGCTCGTTGTGTTTCAGCTCGGGAACGTTCTCGATGGCGAACCTGATCTCCGATATCCTGTCCGGTGTAACGATCTCGTCGAGCATGCCGAGCTCGTCGAGGACCATGGTCACCTGCGGACGGGCCTGCTTGTTGCAGATCACATCCTTGACATCGGCGAAGGTCATCCCTTCATCGGAGATCCTGCGCATGACGTCCTTGAGGACCATGGCGTGCTCGCGCATGTCCTCAGGACCTTGTCTTTCCAGCAGATACTCCTCGCGTTTGGGGCTGAAGAATCCGTTGTAGTTCGAGAAGAGCTCCTTGACCGCCTTCACCCTCAACGTATGGTAGGATTGGGCCAGGGTGACGAAGCTCAGGAAATCCCTGATCTGGGCCAGATCCGATACTGTCAGACTGTTTATGAACGGCAGGTTCCTGCGATACAGTGCCGCGCGGACGGAATCGGCTATCGGTTCGGAGGCGCTGAGAACGATGGCATACGAGTTTGGATCGTTCTCATCTATGAGGTCGACGGCGTTCTCCGCGAGCTGACGGTCGTTCCCGATCTCGTGGATGGCATCCAATTCGTACTCCCCATCCTTGAAGATGTCGATGAGGTCGCATTCCGCCGGCGTGCAGCACTTGTCCAGCTGATCGAAGAGATCGACTCCGATGATGGCTACGCCTCCCTTCTTATCGAAGAACCATGAGACGCGGGGGTCGTCGGGTTCGAATTCATCCATGGCCTTCTCGAGGGTCGGAAGAGCGCGATAGGACCTGTAGATCTCCTTGGAACTCCTGGAAGTCAGATAGTCCCTGACCTCCTTCGTGTAGGATCTTATCTGTCTGAAGTTGAGGATCTCGCTGTAGACATGACGGAAGCCGTATCCGGTCTCCTCGGACACCTTCGAGATGAGCTGGAGGTCGGTCATGAAGCCCTCTCCGAGGATCATCGGACCGAGTTGCCGGGGAGTCATGGCGAGGACCCCTATGCGCGGCTGGTCGATACGGGCGTTCAACGCCGTCTCCAAAGCGATATCATTCGTTATGACCAACCCGTAGTCCTTCACCTCATCGTACAGTTCGTCTATGCTCTTGACCGCCCTCATGCAATCGCCTTCCTATCTCGGATGGAGGATGCCGAGAGAGTACTTTAACTCCTGGCTGTTATCTTTGTAATGCTTTGGAAAAATGCCGTATACCCGTCCGAGCATCCTCTTGGTATGGATGATGTCTACGTGGTGGAGCTGGCGACCACCGGCCCGTCCGGTTATCCGAAGGACACGGTCGCCGAGATCGCGGTCTGCAGGGTCGTGTCGGACGGTTCCGACTTCGAGACCGTCTACAACGACGGCATCGCCTTGGATCCCAAGGACCTGGGGAAGGATCCGTTGGATTACATGGAGGGGAACTACGGCATCGTTCCCGAGGACCTCTACGTGGGAAGCGACATATCGCGTGTCGCTTCGGATGTCCAGGGGACGATCTTCGGCAAGGAATGCACCGCATACAACGTGGGGAACGTGTTAGGGAAGTATCTGAGCTTCGAGCCATGGGATTGCGCCCGCAATCTCACGGTCCTCCCTTCGATATCCGTAAGGCTCCCCCCGGAGCTCAAGGGGCCTCCGGAGATGGAGCATGCCCTCATCAGGTCGGCTTACGATGCTATCTGCCCCGGGGATCCGGCGATGGTCGGAGACGGCCGCAGGGCGATCCATCTGGCGCAGATGGCGGCATCGGTCTTCGCGACGCTGAGAAGGAACGGATTAGCGCGATCCGGGTCCGAAACGGAACACCACCGAACCCAGAACGAGATCCGCCAATGCCGCCAGGTAGAGCAGCGCGTAGATCACGAACAGAGGGATGGCGAAGAACGTCGATACGAAGGGGACGATGAACGCCAGAACGGCGGCCGGTAGGAAGAACACGAGTCCGATCAGCAGGAATGCAGCCCCGCGCCTGCTTCCGAGATAGAGCTGACCTATCCCGAGCAGCCCGAACAACCCTATGACGGCGTCCAGGGCGATGGCCCTCTTCAGCTTCTTCTGATCCTTGGAGGGTTCCTTGCGGGTGCCTTGATCGTATTTCGGCGCGGGCTCGGGCTCAACGGGGATCTTCTTGTAGCACTTGGGGCAGGTCAGACTGTTGGAGGGCACGAGCTCGTTGCAGTAGGGGCAGCGTCTTTCAGGCATCTCTATCGCTCCTCAGGACGAATGCGGTGAACGTTCCGGAGGCCAGGAGCTTGCCGTTCTCCGCGTAGGCTCTGACATCGTAGACCTCCAGGGATCTGGACCTGTTTATGGGGACGCAGACGGCCCTTATCCTCCCTTCGGCGGGACGATAGAACGAGATGGTCGACGACTGCCCCGTGCAGGGACGGGACATGTTGCCTGCGATGGCGAAGGTATGGTCCATGAGGGAGTATATCGCGCCTCCGTGGCCCCTTCCCATGCTGTTGAGCAGCTCAGGGGTGAGCTCCATCGAGCATTCGACGCGATCAGCCTCTATGGATTCGATCTCCAATCCTATATAACGGGCGAACGGGGCCTCGTACATCGGCATGACGTTGTCGATGAGACCGCGGACATCCTCAGACATGCGGGCGGATACGCCTTCCCTGTCCATGCTCCCGCATCACCGCTTCAGATTTAGAAATGTGTGTTGCGTAGTCGCGATGTGTGGATGGACACCTTCATAAGAAATACCCGGAAGGCTTGACCCCGCTCATGGAGGCTCCGCTGACAGTCACCCAGCTGAACACACGGGTCAAAGGGATGTTTCAGTCGTCCCCCGGACTCAACGACATATGGGTGAACGGCGAAATCTCCAATCTCACCCGCGCATCCTCCGGTCATTATTATTTCACATTGAAGGACGAGGGCAGCGAGATAAGATGCGCCATGTTCGCCCGCAGCCGTTCGAGGATCGATTTCGAGCCCATGGAGAACATGAAGGTATCCGTCTTCGGCGGAGTCGACATCTACATCCAGAGAGGCTCCTACCAGTTCATCGTCCAATCCATGCGCCAGTCCGGCCTCGGGGACCTCTACGTGAGGTTCGAGGAGCTGAAAAAGAAGCTCAGCGCCGAAGGGCTGTTCGATGTCGGTCGCAAGAAACCGCTGCCGAAGTATCCACGGACCATAGGCGTCGTGACATCGGAGACCGGCGCTGTTATCCACGATATAATCACAACGTCCGCATCCCGCTTCCCCGCGGACATCCTCCTCGCACCGGCACAGGTGCAGGGGGAGGCTGCCGCGGCTACGATCATCGCCGGGATCCATCTGCTCGACAGGATCGGAGTGGATGTCATAATAGTCGGCAGGGGAGGGGGTTCGATCGAGGACCTATGGCCCTTCAACGAGGAATCCGTCGCTAGAGCGATAGCGGAATGCCGCACGCCGATCGTCTCGGCAGTCGGCCACGAGACCGATTTCACCATCGCCGACTTCGTCGCCGACGTCCGTGCGCCCACCCCCACCGGAGCGGCGGCGATCATCCTGCGCGACAGGAACGAGATCCGCACCCAGATCGACAGGGAGATGGCCAACGCCGACCGTGCGCTGGGAACCGTCGTGGAGAGGATGAGGTCCAGATTCGATGTGCTCGATGCGAAGCTCTCGCCTCAGAGCGCCCTGAGGGACATCGATATGAGGTCCATGGGCGTCGACGACCTGTGGTCCCGTGCGGACAGGGCGCTGTCGGATACCGTCCGGTCGATGGATTCGAGATTCAGGGTCGTCGAGGCCCGTCTCTCGCCGGCATCGGCACTGCGCGACATCGAATCCCGCCGCTCGAAGGTGGATACGCTGTACTCGCGCCTGTCCCCCGATACCGCCCTCAAGGACATCGGCATCCGCGGAAACAGGCTGGATTCGGCGTTCATGAGGGTAAGAACGACCGGAGGGGGTGCCATGCAGACCTGCAGGGCACGCCTGGACAGGGCATCGGCCCGTCTCGATTCGCTGAATCCCACCGCGGTGCTCGACAGAGGATACGGATTCATCGTGGCACCGGACGGCAGGACCGTCGATTCGGTCAAGTCGCTGCTGGTCGGAGAGACCGTTGATATAAGATTGAAGGACGGAACCGCCAAGGCGGCCGTCAAGCAGATAGAGGAATTCAAATGACTGATATGGAGAAATTCACGGAAGAGGTCGCCCAGATGAGCTTCGAGACCAGCATGGAGGAGCTCGAGAAGCTCGTCCAGGAGCTGGAGCAGGGAGGCACCGATCTGGACAGGAGCCTGGAGATCTACGAGCGCGCTGTCATTCTCAGAGACCACTGCAAGGCGATCCTGGACGACGGCCAGAGACGCATCCAGAAGATCATCGAGGCCGCAGACGGCATCAGGACCGAGGACTTCGGATCGGAGCGATCGCGATTCGAGATGCCACAGCGACACCCCGGTCGATTCCGACCATTCCTGCGTGGACCTGTACAGGTCGGTGGATTCGAAATCGGCATCCGAGAATGCGAGCCTGAGGGCTCCGCTGAGGGAGCCGGAGTCCAGTTCGCGGGCGTTGAACGCCCCGAATCCGTTCCTGAGTCCGATGAGCAGGATATCGATCGTATCATGGCCGCGGGCGGCCTTCCATAGGTCGTCCAGGCCCTCGGCCTCCTGCAGAAGGACCTTGTACAGCCCCTTCCTGCCGATACGGACGTTCTTCGAGCCGTCCATGACCTCGGAGACCATGTCCATGGCATCCAGGGTGAGGCTGCGGGGATTGATGAAGCGGTTGAAATCCAGATTCTTGAAGCAGAGCCCGTACCCTCTGTTCTGCGATATGTACATCAGGAGGCCGATGGGATAGCTGGCCGATACCAGCGCCTCCCGGACGGGGCCGTATCTCTCCTCGAACTGATGGACCTTGTCGGTGTCGCCGTACTCGTCGATGACGTCGTTGAGCGCGTTCGATCTGACGGCCATCATCTCCATGTCCCTGCAATCGGTGTAGAACAGGGGGGAGCGCACGGTCTTCCCGCGCAGCAGGTCGAGATCGGCGTCGATTATCCCGAGGACCTTCGGGTCCTTGCGACGTGTGCTCATCTCCTTGACCACGTGCTCCACGTTGTCGCGGGAGTGCGCTATCAGTATCTTCGACGATTGCCTGTCCAGGAACTTCCCGTAGATCCTCGAATCGGTGACGCCCTCCACGAGCAGATAGGCCCCGTCGTAGACGGTGCGCTCCATCGATATCTCGTTGCAGATGTCGTCGTAGGTCAGGAGATCGCGCATCGGTCGACCTCAGCTCCCTTGCGCTGTCCCACTTGTCATGGATGATCTGGGGGGAATGGGTGGAGACGATCATCTGGATGTCCCTGACCCTGCATATGTCGAGGAAGTAGTCCCCGAGCTTCTGCTGCCATCCGACATGGAGCGAGATCTCCGGCTCGTCGATGATGACGACGGAGCCCTGGGGCGCATGGAAGAGGAGAGCGTAGAACATGATGAGGATCTGCTTCTCGCCCGACGACAGGGACTGGAGGCGGAGGGCGGTTCCGTTGTCCATCCTGATTCCGACCTTGCCCGTCTCGGAGACCTGCAGGGTCTTGTCGATGAAGATCTCGTTGACGATGTCCTTGAAGATGATTATGGACTCGGCGAGGAGGTAGTTCCTCTCGACGTAGTGCGCTATGGAGCAGGCCACGGCCTCGCATCCCGCACGGTCCTTGACGATGTCGTACCTGGAGGGAGGGAACTTGGCTCCGGGAGGTATATCGGGTTCGAAACCCGCATCCCTGATGAAATCCAGCTTGGCCTTGAGGTCCTTGCACCAGAACTCCAGCTCGCCGTCGCTCATCTCGCCGGCCTTCTCGGACGGGTCGATCTCCAGTTCCCTGTGCTCCTTGGCGTACCTGATGGTCTCGAGCAGCTCCTGCGCATAGACCTCCAGAGTGGGGGCCAGATGGCCGTCGCCCCTCTTGAGGGCGAGCCTCTCGGGCGGGATGTAGACCACGTCGCAGATCTGAGCCATCTCCGCCGGCGTCAGCGGGGTCTCGATCTCGCTCCTCTGCATCTGGACGAGGAGGTTCCCGGGATAGTTCTGTATTATGAGATTCGAACCTTCGTCGAATCCGATGTCCATGCGCTCGAAGCATGTCTCGCTGAGATACTGGACATCGCCGCGGAGCGCGGCATAGATCATCCTCATCAGGGTGCTCTTGCCCATCCCGTTGGGGGAGTGGATGAACGTGAGGGGTTTGCACAGCTCCAGCTCGTAATCGTATTCGTTGAAAAGTCTGGAGACGTACACGGAGTCGATCTTCATGGTCGGACCTTAATCGCCTTCATCCGTATTAAGGCTGGCTTTCGTCCATCCAGTATTTAATGTGGGTCCATCATCGGGGATATGATGGATACGGACGCCGCTTTCGACGAGATTCGCACGATGATTTCCAAAGGCATGGGGAACGAGGCCATTGCCAGGGTCAAGGACCTTGCCGCCTCGGACGAGGACCCCATCGTGAGGATCAAGTGCCTCTCTCTTCTGAAGGTCATCGACGGCGGAGAGGCCTCCCAGGAGATCCTGAGGAGCCTCATGGAGAAGCTCCCCGAGAACGAATCGCTCCTGATCCAGATCGCCGGCTCCCTCAGGGGTCTAGACTATCCGTCCAGCGCTTATACGATCCTCAAGGGGATAGAATCCACCGATCCCGTCCTCAGGCTCAGATGCATGTGCCTGGAGGACATGGACGAGTACGAGATGGCTCTGGAGGCCGTTCAGTCCATCAAGGACGTCACGCCGTTCGATCGCGTCATGCTGTCCGAGGTCCTCAGCGCCCTCGGCGAGCATTCCAGATCCATCGATAACGCGAAGTCCCTCCTCGACGAGATGCCGGGCGATTTCGACGTCCGCAGAGCGTACGTATCGGCTCTGATGCTCGCAGGCAGGGAGAAGGAGGCATCCAAGTACGTCAGGGGATGCCTGAAGGAGAAGACCGCCGAGGCCAATGCTCTGGCGGCCTACGCCATGAGGATCTTCGGAAGCACGAAGGCCGCCGCAGGATACGCCTCCCGTGCCCTGAAGATCGATCCGAAGAACGTCAGCGCCATGGAGACCCTGGGGATCTGTCTCGCACAGAAGGGCGAGTACGACAAGGCGCGCATCGTGGCCGGGGCCATCAACGAGGCTTCTCCCGGCAGCCGTGCCGCGCTCAACGTCCTGACGTACTGCGAAGGGCACCGAGGATCAGGATCTGCTCCTCTTCCCGTTCCTGCGGGCGCGGCTGTTCAGCCATACGTCCTTCCAGAATCCGGGCGTGAAGAGGATGAGCGCCGTCACGATCTCCAGACGACCGATCCACATCAGGATCGTGAGGATGGCCTTCAGCGAGGACTCCAGATCGGTGAAGTTCCCTGTGGGTCCGAAGTTCCCGAATCCCATCCCACCGTTGGATATTACCGATATGGACAGACCGAAAGAGTC
>LVVU01000066.1:6495-7362 GCA_006954465.1 Candidatus Methanoprimaticola hominis | reverse complement strand
AGTGATCTGCCATCCGGAGAAGGCGGGATCGTGACCACCGGTACGTACACGCGTGTCGAACGACGATCGCACCCACATTCCTAATACCGGCGCCCCATACACGAGGTCGGGACAGACCGGATGATGACAACCCGAGGCTGATCGGTGATGAGCCCTATGAGTCCTGACGGTGTCCCGCTCAGTCCTCCGAGTAATCGGACATCCCTGTGTATCCCATGAAGTCGGACAGCTTCATGCCGTCCTCCCAGCGCATTATGTAGTATCCGTTGTCGGACACCTCGAGCTTGGGGATGCGCCTGTACAGGACGTCATGCCGTCCGCGGTACCTGTGGTCCGAAGGGATGGTGAAGATCCTCCAGGGGTCTCCGCGCTGGGATTTGAGCCTGTAGGCGTATATCGGAACGAGATGGGAGCGGCAGCACTCCGCCAGCATGGAATCGGCCTGCTCCGTCAGCCTCTGGTTCTTGCTGAAATGGAGGACGTCGTCGCAGGACCTCTTCACCTCTATGGGGAACGAGAAGTCCCACCTCAAAGCGACGAGATCCACCCCGAGGGAACCAGCGGCGCGGATCACGAGGAACGGATCCTGCAACATAGTCCCGTAGTTGGCCTTCTCCATCGCATTGCACGTCTTGACCATCTTCGCGATGGCCTTGCTGTCCCCGGCCAAAAGGGCCTTCAGCTCGCGTTCGTAAACATCTCCCGGCGGTGCCATTCCCAACCCGACGTTCGATTCGCCACAGGGTATATAAACGGAATCAGGGGGTCGCCGAAAACCCTGCCGGGATGCTTAAGGATGCTGCCGCAGGGACGGCAGCGGTTTGCATGATCGGACCGCAGGGGTCGGAAGGCCGGTGCTCTTCATCG
>LVVU01000066.1:0-6482 GCA_006954465.1 Candidatus Methanoprimaticola hominis | reverse complement strand
TTTGTTCATGACCATCCTCCGTCCGATCCGTCGAACCTCGGAATGGACTGGCGATCAGGATCCCACGGCCAGGAGGTTGGACTCCGCCAGCGTGGTCATCTTGATGGCAGGGCCCTCGGTGTACTCCATCTTGTAGATCACGCCCTCGGACCCGCAGTAGACCTTCATCTCAGTGGGAGTGCCCGCCGATGTCATTGATGCCTCCGTCCTGACGGTGACATCGCGCTTCCCGAACTTCGTGTCGATAACGATCTTCCTCTCGCCCTTGTTCACGAAGTCCGTGTTTAGTACATAGACCACAATGTTGAAATCATGTATCGGGATATCTAAAACGGCCTTCCGGCCTGTTTCATCATCGGTGCAGAAAGAGACACGGAAGGCCGCGTGAACCATTGTCAGGCGACCCGCCCCTTGCACCCGTGCCTCTCGAACACCGAGGGATCGCTCCGTCATTTCCTCCTGCGTTTCTGTCCGTTCGGAGGGGATTCCTCCTTCGAAGGGTCGCATCCCGCTGATCTCAGTATCGCGCGGTCTATGCGCTCCAGGAGCTTCGCGACCTCCATGCCCTTCTCGGTGAGAACAATCACGGTGGCCCCGTTGTATACGGTCCTGGTCTGGACCAAGAGCCCCAGCGACTCGAGCTTGTCCAGACGCTTGGGCATGTTGGGATTGTTCGACGTCGCCCTGTAGAGCTCCGTCTTCATGCAACCCGGGTTCTTCTGAACATGCAGAAGGATGGAGATCATATATTTCTCGCTCAGACTCTGCACTCCGCTCATTCCTTCCTCTCCCTACGATAGTATGCCGCCGCCAGAAGCACTACGAGAACCGCAATCGCGATCCACACCCAGAACGGGATGACCTCCTTCGTATCCCTTCCCGAATCGGGAACGGCGTACGCCATGATCAGTACGTCCCCGTCGACGTTGGCGATCCTGATGGTATCGTCTGCGAACGAGGCCGCGGTCATGTCGACGTAGGCGACGTACACCCTGGCCTTGGTGCCCCCCATATCGGATGTCAGCGGGAGCTCGAGAGTAGAGCCCGAAGGCACCCACTCCGGGACCTTGCCGCCATCCGATACATGGACGTTGTCGAGCAGAGCGGTCACCCTGAAGTACTGACGGTATCCGGACAGGAAGACGTCCAGGTTCTGCGTGACGGATGGCAGGGAGAACTCGTACCTCCCGTCTCCGACGACGGTCTTCTCGAGCACGTTCCCGTTCGATGCGGTGGCGGTCATGTCGGAGAGATCGAATCTGAATCCCTCCGTGACCCCCACGGTCATCGAGAAGCGGCCTCCGTCGACGACGGTTCCGTCGTACCTGATATCCAATCCGGATACCGGGTGTACGACCACGTTGCGGATCTTCGGCGCAGGAGGATCGGGAGTGGAGACGGGCCTCCACTTCGGATAGATCGGGAACTCCTTGGAATCCGCGGAGAACTGTACGACCGTATCCGCCGTGTACGGCACCGTGCATCCCTTGTCCGTGTACCATCCTTCGAAGGCGTATCCGTTGCGTGCGGGATCCTTCGACGGGGGCGCGGCGAAGTAGCCGCTCCCCTTGAGGATGGTCGTGTACCCCGTGAACTGCACGTACTGGTATCCTCTGTCGGAATCGTACATGAACACGGCGTAGCAGGACGTCTGGATGGGATTGACATGGATGACCATGTCGGTTATCCTCTCGACTCCGTCGACGACGGCACGCTCGCGGACGAACACAGGGAACTTCGAGAATAGCGGATGCTCTCCGGGATCGATCCTGTAGCTCGGCCTGGGATCGTCCGACTTCCAAACTGGGGTATCGAGTCCCTCGTAGGTGTATGCGAGGGTCCATCCGATCTCCGAGTACGTCAGAACGTTGTAGTTCCTGTCCTCCAGGTCCAGAACGTACCCGTAACAGTAGAATTCCTTCAGCATGGTCCCGCCCGCATCCGCCTCCTCCGTGGAGAGGAGGACGGATGCGGCGGCGAGAGAGGCGATCAACGCCGCCGCGAGAAGGATCTTTCCGCGTCCGTCCATTCGATCACCGACTCGGTCAATCACGGGTTTCCGTGTACGACGGGGTCGATGTTCGCATCGTAGATGCCGCCGACGACGAAGACCTGGAAGGACTTCGTAATGGTCTTGGAGCCGGGTGCGTCGTAGGTCAGATAGACCGTGAAGGAGCCCAGACCGCTTCCGGTATCGATGACTAGCGTACCGTCTTGCCACCTCTTGTTCTGACCTCCTTCCGGAGAGAACGAGACGGTCAGCTTGTCCTCGTCTATGGGGACTCCGCCGATCTTGATGTCGGTGACGATCACATCCTGACCGCTGTTGACCAGCGCATATGAAGTGCTCGACGAATCGAGAATCTTGAACGTGAGATCTCTGTCGGCAGGCTTCGTACCGACCTTGTAGAACACCTGCTTCGTCAAGAACGTGTTTCCGTCAACGGCCGAAACCGTGAAGGAACCCGTTGCTCCGTCGGCTATGTCCTTGGACAGCTTCCCGGCTATGTGGCCAGTCGTGGTCACGGAAAGACCTGCAGGAAGGCCGGTAGCGTAATAGGAGAACGTTCCTGCAGTGGTTTTGATGGGGATATCGACCTTCTGGTCGAAAGCGATGAGGTAGGGATCGGCAGCGGTTCCACCGGTGGTCAGAGCCGTGCCGTTCTCTTCAAGGGTTATCTCAGCAGCGACAAAATCCGCCTTGATGTTGATGCCCCAGAAGTATTTCTGGGTCGTGGTGAGATCTTTCCAGGTCTCGGTGATGGACACACCGATCTTGAACTTGGATGCTGTAGACTCCCCGACTTTGACGACGGATACCGTGTATGTGCCTTCATCATTGACCTTGGATATGGTGAACTTGAAACCACCAACGGATATAGGAGTGCCGAGTACGATCGGAGTTCCGGCATCTTCCGCTTGCGTACCGGCGTACATCTTGAATGATGGTTCGGCTGCAAACGAGGTCCTGTTGAACTTGATCTCGGTGGAGACGCCGTTTCCGATGTCGTAGGGTGTGGCCTCACTGCCGATTATGTATGTCGGATTCGTGAAGTCACCCGTTGCCGCTTCGTTCGTCGCCGGCGCCGCAGCGATGACGACGATCGCGACCGCCAGGATGGCGGCCATTGCAGTCAAAATCTTCTTCATGTCTGTTCCTCCTGCGGCTCTGCCGCATTCGTAAGAGGTTTGGAGGTCCCCGGATGAAAAAGAGAGGGGGCCTCGTTTTCTCAATCCGTCCGTCGGACGGTCAATTGAGCGTCATGTTTCCTCGGTCGGGTAGATCCCCGATACAATGAACGCGGTCAGGGAGATGTGATGATAATTTCCCGAGGAATCCTGATGGATGATGTGTCCGATGATAACGGTGCCCAGCGAATCCGGTGCGTGAAGGATTATCCTGCCGTCGGTGAAGAAGTCCACAGTGAACCCGCCGACCTTGACATTCGATTCCTGTTTCCACTCGATCTTCTGCTCGGGGTCGGGCTCGAACACATAGCCGTCTGAGGGCGCGTTGAACATCCCGACGAACGAGTGTTCCGGATAGGGGTGTCCCGGGTTGAAGCCTTCCGCTCTCAGCTTAAGAACGACACGTACGGTCACATCCTCCTGGATGCTGAACTCGATGGAGTCGCTCTCGTCGAATGACTGTTCGTCGAAGTACCAACGGAAGACCTTCTCTTTCGTTTCATTGGGATAGTAGGAAAACTGGACGTTCTTGTTCCCACTGACGGTGTACTTCCCCTCTTGCCCTACGACAGGATTAGCTCCGGTAACGGTGATCTTGCCTACGCGTGGCGGCTCGACGGTTATGAGGAATCCCCATGCAGCATTGACCAAGAGTTCGCTCTCAGGTATGATGCCCGCACCTTTGAGTAACTGCGAATCAATAATCCCGTTGACGAGCGGAAGCCCGTTGAGGGTCCACCCGTTGAAAAGGCGCCCTTCCGGATCGATCGGTTCCGGATAATCATTGAGATCGATTTTCCCCTGACCGTAGACATACTCTTTCGGGGCATCGGCGATAGGCGGAGAGTAGATGATCTTGTACGTATAAGGTATGCCCTTCATGTAGAGGATCATGGAACTGCCGTCGCCCGCGCCCAGTGGAACGGTTTCGGTCGGAGTCCAGGAAGGACCTGGGTCCAAGTACCATCCTTCGATGTTGTATCCGAACGGGATTCCCGCGTCCGTGTAGAGTTTGGGATTCCAGGGAGCCCCGTAACGCATTGTGGTCGGTCCGAAGTCCATAACCGGATCAATCATTAGCCTCGTCGTGACCTCGTACGTGTCGCGGTCGTAATACGCGCTCAGAACAAGACCCGCTTTCAATTCCGCCGAAAGCACACTGCCTGGGTGGCCTTCATTCAGATGGAATCCGGGATCGACGGGATCCCCGCTGATGTCTACATGGCTGCCGGCAGTTCCGGAAACGAGGGTTTCAGATACCTTCTCGTATCCATCCTCTGCAACCAGTTGGCGGTACTTCTTGACGGTATAGTCGATGGTCCCGTGGTTCCACACGGCCCTCATCCTCTCCATACCGATCTCGACGAGGAATTTCTCACCCGTATACTGCTTCAGCATATTTCCGTCGTTGTCCACCCACTCCCAACGGGAGAAATCCCAACCTTCCCAAACATTCAGTATGGGGAAGGGGTGCTCCCTTCCATAGACGACCTCCTCCTCATAGACGACCTCCCCATCTATGATATTACCCGTCACTTCTTTGAATCCCGGCTCTCCAACAGCGTGTGTGAATCTTATTATCCACTTCATGGGTTCGAATCCATCGAGCTTCAGCGTCGTCTTCTCATTTGGCATCTTGAAAGATATCACGGAGCCATCGATCGGTCCCAGACCGGTCGGAACCGTGGTCAATGTACCATACTCGTATCCCTCGGTCGGCAGCTGTACGACGACATCTCTTTCGGATATGGAATAATCTGGATACGATACCAGGTTCTTATCGATCCGAACATCGTTTCCATCGACCACGTCGATGGAAAAAAGCGAATACTCCAACTTACGATCATCCTGAATGAGGATGTTATCGTCGATCTTCAGCCATAATCCGCTCTTGTCCTTTATGTACAGCTCGTAGTACCCGGTTTCCACCCCGGTATTGAAGAACTGCCCGGCGGCCGCACCCCTGATCAAGGGTCTTTCACGGTCTCCGGACTTCAGCATCAGCCCCGTCGTGTCCGGAGCAGATGCTTCATCTATCTCGAGAGTAACATCTACCCTGTACAATCCGCCGAGACGGAGATAGATCAAACAGTTACCCGTCACGTACAGGGTGCAGGTATTCCCATTTGAGATCAGATTCCCCTCTCCGGACAGCACCCAATCCCTCAGGACATAGGGCCCCCCGGGGGTGTATACGAAGCTGAGGGTTGTGCCATAGGGCACCTTCATCAGATCGTATTCGGGATCAGTCGTCTGCCTGACTGTCCCTCCGGCGGGCTCCTGGATATGGACCTCGTAGGTTATCGCCTTCCAGCAGGTTTCCATCTCCAGTTCGAAGCTGCTGATGGTGTAATCCGTACCAACGAGTTTGAAACCGTTTCCATTCTTCTTGAAAACCAGTTCGATACCTGCATCGACAGTGAATAGTGCCCCCTCGGGGTTCTTGGGATCCTTCAATCTCCATTCATGCAGAGCGTATCCGATCGTGGTGGCATTGCTGGGAGTGAAGCGATACTCCCCACCCTCTTCGAATACGAGGATGCTCTTCGGAGCATCGATCGATATGTCTCCGAATTTCGTATCTGTGAAGTCGACATAACCCTTCTCCGAATCGAGATATGCCTCCTTCAGATCTACCTTCAAAGCGACATCGTTGCAATCGGCGCGCAGGATGTGATCTCTCGGCTCGAGGAGTTCCATGTCCCCGTAGACATAGACCTTCTGTCCTTGGAGACTGCCATCAGGATTCTCCCTTGCAAGCTCCCAGCGAACGAATGTCTTCCCAGATTGCCTGGCGAGCTCCTCCGCGGCGGCGGTTATCGAATCGAAAGTGTCATTCTCTGGGAACTCTGCTCCGTACAGCTGGCCGTACTCGTACGTCAAAGTCCAACTCGTTTTTTCGTCTCCTAGAATGAACCAAAAGGTTACAACGACATCTACGCCCTTCCATTTCGCGTAGAACGTGGTGTCTTTAACGATCTCCTCATAATCTCTCTCGACACCGTTCTCATCGACGAACGCCTTAACGGTCAGTTCCTTATCCCTGTACCATCCCTTGAACTCGTATCCATCACGCTGAACCTCCGGCTTATATACTTTAGAACCTGCCGGGAACTCGGCATAGTCCTTCAGTGTCTTCCCGTTCATCAGATCGAATGTCACGGTGTACTTGTATCCGGCGTATGCCGTCCTGTTGTTTGTTACCGGTTGGCTGAGGTTGAACGCCTTCTTCAGATTCTCATCTTCGAACCACCCTATGAATCCGTTCCCTGTGGGAGGCACGGCGGATGCGG
>LVVU01000065.1 GCA_006954465.1 Candidatus Methanoprimaticola hominis | reverse complement strand
CTGTCCGCCATGGGCGCCGCCGACCTGCAGTTCACGGTCGAGCCCTCTGCTCTCGAGGGATCCGACCTCTCGGTCCCCTGTTTCACGATGTCCAAGGCGCTGAGGAAGGCGCCCGCCGCCATCGCAGAGGAGCTGGCCGCCGCCATCTCCCCCTCGGGGCTCATCAAGGAGGTCTCCGCCAAGAACGGATACCTGAACTTCACCGCCGACCCCGCACCCATGGTGAAGGAGGTCCTGGAGGACATCATCGCCCGCGGGAAGGACTGCGGAACCATGCCCTCCACCGGGCAGAGGGTCAACGTGGAGCACACCTCCACCAACCCCACCGGACCCATCCATGTGGGAAGGGCGAGGAACCCCATCATCGGGGACACGCTGGCCAGGTGCCTGAAGAGGTGCGGCCACCAGGTCTCCACCGAGTACTACGTCAACGACGTGGGGAAGCAGGTCGTCATCCTCACCTGGGGGGTCAATAACGTCTCCGACGAGGAGGCCGAGGCGGAGCGCGAGGCCCACGCCAAGGCGGCCGAGAACGAGAAGGAGAGGGACAAGACCGACCACAGGCTCGTCGCCAAGTACCGTGTCGCCAACAGGCGCATGGAGTCCGACCCCGAGGTCCAGGCCGAGATCGCGGACATGCTCCGTAGGTTCGAGGCAGGGGACAAGGAGGTCATCTCGTCCGTCCGCAAGACTGCGGAGGCCATGCTGAGAGGTCTCAAGGAGACCCTCGCGGCGATCAACGTCACCCTCGACACCTACACCTGGGAGTCCAGGTTCATCGAGGACGGGTCCGCCAGGGACGTGGTCGACAGGCTCAACTCCTCGGAGTACGCCGGAAGGACCGACGACGGGGCATGCTTCGTCGATCTGAAGGACTTCGGCATCCAGGGGAAGAACACCAAGTTCACATTCACCAGGTCCGACGGGACCACCCTGTACACCACCCGCGACCTCGCATACCATCTGGACAAGTTCACCAGGGCCGACCGCGTCATAGACGTGCTCGGAGAGGACCAGAAGCTCGGATCCCAGCAGCTCTGCGCCGCCCTGGAGATCCTCGGCTCCGAGAAGAAGCCCGAGCCCCTGTTCTACGCGTTCGTCTCCCTCCCCGAGGGCAAGATGTCCACCAGGAGGGGTGTCGTCGTCTATCTCGACGATCTCATCGACGAGGCCGTGGAGCACGCCTACCAGGAGATCAGGTCCAGGACCGAGGTCCGCGGATCGGATATGAGCGAGGAGAGGATGAGGGAGATCGCCCGCATCGTCGGTGTCGGAGCGATCAGGTACAACATCGTCCGCGTCCAGCCCGAGAAGCAGTTCGTGTTCAAGTGGAGCGAGGCGCTCAACTTCGACGGGAACTCCGGACCCTACCTCCAGTACGTGCACGCCAGGGCGTGCAGCATGCTGAGGAAGGCGGGCTCCTTCGAGCGCGTGGCCGACCCATCCCTGCTCGACGACAGGTTCGAGATCAACCTCGTGAAGGTCCTCTCCAGATACGAGGAGGTCCTGAAGCAGGCCGGAGACGGCAAGAGGATCCATCTGCTCCCGGCATACGGACACGATGTGGCCGTCGCGTTCAACCAGTTCTACGCGGCCGTATCCGTCCTGGACGCCGGACCTCGCAGGGATGCGAGGCTCACGCTCGTGGAGTGCGCCAAGACGGTCATGGCCGATGTGCTGGACTGCCTCGGCATGGGCGCTCCCGAGGAGATGTGAGATGGAGTTCCGCAACGTCCGCATCAAGGACATCGAGAATGTCCGCGAGCTCGAGGTGTCGCTGATACGCGAGTACTTCTCCGCGACGCTGGAGAACAAGTGGGAGGACCTGCCCCAGGACTGGAAGGACGGTCTGGGGGCCAGCTCCCCCAGGCACTTCAAGGCCTACCTGGACAGCGGACTGAGCTTCGTAGCCGAGGAGGACGGGGAGATCGTCGGATTCATCTTCGCTCAGATGCTCCATCACATCTGCGACGAGGACAATCTGCTCTGGATAGAGAACATGGGCGTGCACCCGTACTTCAGGAGGAACGAGATCGGATACCGCCTCCTGAGGGAGTGCGTGCTCAAGGGCCGGGAGATGGGCGCCACCGTGGCGCACAGCATGATCCAGCCCGACAACGCCCCTTCCATCCTCCTGCACAAGAAGATCGGATTCTTCATCGACCGGCGCGACGTCGCCCTGCTGGATCTGAGGGATCCGAAGCTCAGGCTCCGACGGGGTTCCGCCGGAGTCGGACAAACGTCCTTCCTTCTTCAGCGGGCCTCCGGGCCCGCATCGTCTCCCGCCATAGCCTCGGATGTTCGCGACCGTCCATGGGATCCCCGGAGTCATCATTTCGTCCGGGGGATGCGACGCAGCACTGCATGCACTGATCTCCCTTTATCTTCAGAATGCGAATCATGACCGTCATGTCCCACAGGAGAGACATGGCAGACGTTCCTTCGAGCATGAAGGACGATGGGAGCGGAAGGCTCAGGTTGATAACCAGGCTTGCGGATATGGAATCGGGGGGAGCAGCCTTGGAGGGAATGCCTGTAGGAGAGAATGATTTCAGAGAGTTGAGAAATAAGGATCTCTATTTCGTAGACAAGTCCCTGTTCATCGACGAATTGTTGAAATCGACGGCGAAGGTCACTCTCATCACCCGTCCCCGCAGGTTCGGCAAGTCTCTGAACCTCAGCATGCTGGACAGCTACCTCAACATGAGATATGTCGACGGACCCGATCATTTCAAGGGCCTGAAGATCTCCGAAAGGCGTCCGAACGATCTTGAAAAGAACACCAATGTCGTGATCAATATCTCCTTTAAAGAATCAGGCAATGGATCTTACGTTTCGTTTCTCAAGCAGTTCGAGAAGAACGTATCCTGGGTGTATCACGATTTTCTTGAGCTGAGTGATTCCCCGAGATTGAGTCCGACCAATCGCGAGGACTTCAGGAAGATATGCGAGAAGCGTGCTGATGAGTACAATCTAAGCACCTGCATTCAGGATCTCTGCAGGATGCTCGAGTTGCATTATGGGAGAAAGGTCGTAATCCTCCTCGACGAGTATGATAACGCGATGAATAAGGCCTACAAGAATCCAGAGGATCATGAGAAGATAGTGGATTTCATGAGGACTCTGCTGGGCTCGGCTTTGAAGGATAACGATTCCTTGAGATTCGCAGTCGTCACCGGCGTCATGAAGATTTCCAAGGAGAGCATCTTCTCCGGGTTGAACAATCTGGAGGTGAACGATGTCCTCTCCGATCAGTATGATGAGATGTACGGATTCACCCAGGCTGAAGTGGAGAAGCTGCTGATCGACAACGATCACCCTGACAGGATCTCCGAGGCCAAGGAGTGGTATGACGGATATCGGTTCGGTTCGGTGGATGTCTACAACCCGTGGAGCATCATCAACTATGTGAAGAGGGGTTGCAAGCCGGATGTCTACTGGGCGAACACCAGCAGCAACTCGATAATCGAGGAGTTGCTCCGTTATACCGATCGGGGCAGATGGAATGAGCTGAAGGAGCTATGCGCTGGAGGATCGGTGGCAGTCGGAATCCAGAGCGAGATGGCGTTCTGCGATCTCGGATACTCCGGCGATGCCGTGTACTCCGTCATGGTGGCATCAGGATATCTGAACGCCACTCCGTTGAAGAACGGATATGCAGTGTCGATACCCAATCGGGAGGTGGCTGAGGTCTTCGCCAGGACCATACTCGAGAGGTTCGGACCGAGGACGAGCATGGTTCTGCGCGATCTCATCGATGCGATGATATCCGGCGATGTCGAGCAAGCGAGGTCCGATCTCGAGAAGCTGATGGAGATCCTCAGCGTTCGCATATTGAACGATGAACACTCGTATCAGACCTTCATCGCGGGTCTGATGGCGACGACCCATGGGATCTATGAGATATATGCCGATCATGAAGCGGGCAGCGGATATCCCGACATCCGTATGAAGAGCATCTCCGGATCCGTGCCGAATCTCATCATCGAAGTGAAGCGTCGCAACAAGGGGAATGCCGGCGAGAGCATGGAGGAGCTCGCACAGAGCGCTCTCCGTCAGATACGCGAGAGGAGGTACGCCAGCGGTTTGAAGGGTGAGACGATCCTCTACGGCATCGCATTCGACGGCAAGGTGCCGACCATCGCAATGGATCGGTGCATCGGAACCGATCGATCCGGTCCGACGGACCGTTGATAAGGAAGAGGACCGCGACCGGAGCCGCGGTCGGTTTGATTCACTCTTTCTTCTTCTTGTCAGCCAGGTAGCGCTGCCTCTCCGTTGTGGGGGCGGCCTCCTTGGTCTTCCTCTTCTTGTCGCCCTTGGTCGCCATCTCGGCCTTGCGCTGCTCCTCGAGCTGCTCGAAGGTCATGTCGACCTTCTTCTTGGGCGAGTCGCGGATCTTCAGGTAGACGAACACGGCCACGACGATGATCACGATGATGATCACGACGTAGGTGACCCAGTTGGAGAGGAGGTTCTTGGTGACCTCGACGGTCACGGTGTTGGTGTTCTGCATAGGCGGGAACTGGCTCTCCGGGGTGCACACGATGGTGAGGGTGTGGGTACCGACGGACTTGAAGTCGCTCATCTTGATGGAGACTTCGGTCTTCTCGCCGGCAGGGATGTTTATCCCGTTCTTGGAGGCCACTTCGTTCTTGCTCTCATCGAGGACGACGACGTCCATGACGAACGAACCGCCTTTCTGGTTGTCGACGCCGAAGGTCAGCGTGCCTCCGTTCATGTTGTCGAACTCGAAGTAGTCCTTTGACGTGTCGAGGTACGTGATGGCATCTGCGTCCTCTCCGATTGCGGGGACCACGGCCAGGGCGAGCATCGCCAGCACCGCGATCGCCGCGACGTATCCTGTCTTCATTCCAACCGCCTCATGTGACGATCTCGTCCACGCGCTCCTGCTCTATGGCTTCGCGCACCATCTTGGACAGCCTCCTGCCGGACGACATATTGGTCCTCCAGAGGGTGTTGCCGTAGGGGTGTCCGACGGACATGTGGACGTTGGTGCCGCCTCCGATCCTGGGGGCGACGTCGTAGATGTGGAACTTCAGATCCTTGTCGATGCAGGTCTGCAGGCAGAAGGGTCCGATGATCCCGGGGTCGTAGAACTTCTTGGTCGCCGCGACGTACTTCTCGGCGAGCTCGAAGGCCTTGTCCAGGAGGGACTCCCTCATCGTGGCCGAGTTGTGTCCGCAGACGGTGTACTCGGGGATGATGCCGTCCTCCTCCAGCTCCACCTGCTGCTTGGCGGGGAGCCTGACGTATCCGTCGAGGGAGCTCTCGAACCTCCAGTCGACTCCGAGGAGCTCGACTTTCTCGCCCTTCTCCTCGAGGGGGTCGTAGAAGAAGTCGAGGTTGAAGACGGGACCGATGATGTACTTCTCCATCCTGGCGTGCTGGAGGAAGTCCGGCTCCAGGACGTCCTGGGCGATGAGCTCCTCCGACTTCTGCACGAACTGCTCGTAGTCCTTGGCGGTGAAGAATCCCCTCTCGAGCTTCTTGACCTTGTGGTGGACCTTGATGATGGTGAGCCCGTCGATGTCCTCGGGCTTCTCGACCTTCTGGGGGAAGGGCATCCCTGCCTGCTCGAGCAGCCAGTAGTAGTCCCTTTCCTCTCCCCTCTCCTCGGAGCGGAGCAGGTTCCTGCTTCCGACCAGGGGGACGGCGAAGTCGTCCTCGACCGCGTCGATGGGGTTGTAGGATGTGAAGGACCTGTTCGGAACGAAGAGTGCGTTCCTGGACATGATGTCCTGCTGGACCTCGGGCCTCATTATGTCGCCGAACCTGTCGAGCATGATGGTGTCGTCGACCACGCCGCGCCTGAGGTTCCCGTCCGAGTCCCTCTGGGCACGGAAGTACCTTGAGAATGCCGCATCCCTGCCCTTCTGGCAGACGGCGACCGTCCTGAAACCCTCCGTTACCGCGCCCTCGCAGGTGTCCAGCGCGGAGTGGGAAGCCAGGACCCCGATCTTGGCATCGTCGAGATTGTATTTCTCGAGGTTGCCGAGAACAACGTCTCTGCTGATCATGATAAGCCTCTGGCGACGGATAGTTGGTGCGGGTATTTATGCGTGTCAACGGCCCTGGGGTGGTTTCGTGGAACAGGGGAGATGGGTGATCTCCTATCGAAGATGTAGATGGGAACGTATTAGACGGTTCGGATCACCAACATTCATGTTCGATCCAGGCCAGATGTCCTTCCCCACCATGATCCGATTCATGCGAAGGTGCCTTATCACATCGGCCGTATCTGCGCCATCGAGTATCCAGAATCCATGTAGTGCCAGATGCATAATATCCTGGCGGTTAGGCGTCTAATGGTCAGTTTTGATACACTTTCAATATTCAATTCTCTATATATACTGGTTCGACATCCAGCTATTGGATATATTGAATTTTCAGTGAGCTCGTCCTGATCCGTAAAAGACGAGTTTTCTCCGTTTCTTTCCATCGATTCTATTTCGGACCCCGGGGCTCGTGCAGATGC
>LVVU01000064.1:1073-7661 GCA_006954465.1 Candidatus Methanoprimaticola hominis | reverse complement strand
CCACGGAATTCTCCGGAAGGACCCTGGCGATGATCGAGATCTCCCATTGGTACGAGAACATCATGCTCCTGGGGATGGTGGCGCTGTTCTTCCTGGACGGGAGTCTGCTCTGGACCGGAGTGGGGATGCTGGCAGCCGTGCTGGTCTTCCTCCTGGAGATCGTGATAGACAACGGATTCGCCAGGATGACCTGGCAGACCGCGCTCAAGAGCGGTTGGGCGGTCGCCGTCGTGTTCGGGCTTCTGAACGTCGCGATCGTCCTGTATCTGTGAGGTGTCGAAAGATGTCATATTCAACGAAATCGCCTTGGATCCTCCACTACGATGCATCCAGTTGCAACGGATGCGACATCGAGGTTCTGGCATGCCTCACACCGTTGTACGATGTGGAGAGATTCGGCGTGATCAACACCGGGGATCCCAAACAGGCCGATATCCTGCTCATCACCGGTGCCGTGAACGACCAGAACAAGGAGGTCGTGAAACAGCTGTACGAACAGATGCCCAACCCCAAGGTGGTGGTGGCCATCGGCATATGCGCCTGTTCCGGAGGCGTGTTCCGCGAGTGCTACAACATCCTGGGCGGCGTCGACACGGTCATCCCCGTGGATGTGTACGTCCCGGGCTGTGCCGCGAGACCGGAATCCATCATAGACGGGGTGGTGAAGGGACTGACCGTTCTGGAAGAGAAGCGGAAGCAGATGAAGGAGGGTAGGGAATGAAACAGGAATTCATCGAGATCGGATACGGCGATGTCCTCGGAACCGCGCGGAAGCTGCATTCGGAAGGCTACCGCATGGTCCAGATATGCGGAGTCACCGGACAGGGGGAGACCGAGCTGATATACACATTCGACAAGGATCACGAAATGGTCTGCTACAGGACCGCGGTCCCGTTCGGCGGAACGGTCGAGAGTATAACCTCCGAGTACTGGGCCGCGTTCGTCTACGAGAACGAGATACACGACCTGTTCGGAGTCGGATTCGCAGACAGCAGGCTGGACTACAAGGGGAACTTCTTCAGGATGTCCGCGGAGACGCCCTGGAAGGGTGCCGAGAAGAAGGAGGGAGCTTGATGGGGAAGAGGACGATAGTGCCTTTCGGACCGCAGCATCCGGCCCTTCCGGAGCCCATCCACCTCGATCTCGAGCTGGAGGACGAGACCGTCATCAGAGCGGTGCCGTCCATCGGATACGTCCATAGGGGATTGGAGAAGCTGGCCGAGAACCATGACTACGAGCAGATGACGTACATCATGGAAAGGGTCTGCGGGATCTGCAGCTTCGGTCACAGCTACGGCTACACCGGCGCCATGGAGGGCCTCATGGATATCGAGATCCCCGACAGGGCGAGGTATCTCAGGGTCATCTTCCTGGAGCTCTCCAGGGTCCACAGCCATCTCCTCTGGCTGGGCCTCCTTGCGGATGCGTTCGGATTCGATTCCCTGTTCATGCACTGCTGGCGGATACGCGAGAAGGTCCTCGACGTGTTCGAGGAGATAACGGGGGCGAGGGTCGTGATGTCCTTCTGCAAAATAGGGGGCGTCCGCAGGGATGTGTCTCCGGAGATGCTTGCGAAGGTCTCCGGGGTCTGCGACGAGATCGAGGACGAGGTCAGGAGGACGGGACTCGTGTTCATGAAGGATTCCTCCATCAGGAACAGGATGTGCGGAACGGGCGTTCTGTCGAAGCAGGAGGTGATCGACCTCTGCGCCGTCGGACCGGTGGCACGCGGATCCGGAGTCGACAACGATGTCAGATCGGCGGACCCTGTGTACAGGTCCCTGGGCTTCGAACCCGTGCTCCGCGATGAAGGGGACTGCTGGTCCAGATGCATGGTGAGGGTGGACGAGTTGATCCAATCCATGGACATCATAAGGAATGCAATAAGGAGCATCCCCGGAGGCGAATTCTGCGTCCCCGTGAAGGGGCCAGTGCCCGAGGGGGACTTCGCATTCAGGGTGGAGCAGCCCAGAGGAGAGGGCTTCTACTACGTCCAAGGCAATGGAACGAAGTATCTGAGCCGCGCAAGGGTGAGGACCCCGACCAACATCAACATCCCTGCGCTCGTGAAGACCCTCCAGGGATGCCAACTGCAGGATGTGACGATGCTGGTCCTGACCATAGACCTGTGTATCAGCTGTACGGAGAGATGAGCATGGCCGTCATGAAGTTCTTACCGAGATTGATGAGGAACCTGTTCTCGAAGCCTGCGACGAGGAACTACCCCGAGGAGCCCAGGACATATACCGACAGGACCCGGGGCCATGTGGGATTCGATCCGTCGGACTGCATCCTCTGCAACATATGCGGGAAGAAGTGCCCGACCAAGGCCATCCATGCCGACAGATCCTCGAGGACCGTCACGATCGAGAGGATGGGGTGCATCCAATGCGGCTACTGCGTCGAATCGTGTCCGAAGAGCTGCCTGTCCATGCTCCCCGAGTACACTCAGCCCGATGTATCGAAGACCGTGGACACGTTCCAGGTCCCCGAGAAGACGAAGGACCCGGAGGACTCCTCGTAAACGCATCGAAGCGGTCTCCTGCTTCTTCCGTGACGGAACGATGCGAAGGAGGCAGGAGGCCGTGACCTATCGACCGGGACCGTTCGCATCCCGGAGACGGCTTTTAGCGGATGAGCCGTTTACCGATACAGACAACGCAGAGGTCGATGGAATGACAGGGATCGGATCAGGGAAATTCGCCGCGGAAGGCATCCTGTCGGACAGGATGGGGCTCAGAGAGGGGTGGGTCACCGCGCAGGACGGCAGGATCACCGGGATTGGCACAGGGGACTGCCCCGTCGAACCGGACGTCAGGGGATTCATCCTCGCGGACACCGTGAACATGCACACCCATTGCGCCGACTACGGGCTGTCCATCCCGCCCGGGATATCCCTTTCCGACCTAGTGGCCCCTCCCGACGGCCTGAAACACAGATACCTCCGCGAGACCCCCGCATCGATCCTGGAAAGGGACATGGCCCGTTTCGGGAACGATTCCCGCAGGAACGGATCGAGGACCTTCGCGGACTTCCGCGAGGGCGGTGCCGAAGGGTGCAGGATGCTCAGAAGGAGCGTCCCGGATGCGGTCATCCTCGGAAGACCCCTTTCCCCGGAGTTCGACCCGGAGGAGATCGATTCCATCCTGGAGACGGCCGACGGGATAGGGATCTCGAGCATCTCGGACATGGATCGCGGCTACATCGAGAGGATAGCCGACGAGGTCCGCGAGAGGCGCATGATATTCGCCATCCATGCGAGCGAGAGGATCCGCGAGGACATCGACTTCATACTCTCCCTGGACCCCGCGTTCGTCGTCCACATGTGCGAGGCCACGGACTCCGACATCGTCAAATGCGCCGAGGCGGAGGTGCCCATCGTCCTCTGCCCCACATCCAACGCGTACTTCGGGAAGACCTCCCCCGCGGCGAGAGCCCTGTCCCTGGGAGCTGACATAGCGCTAGGAACGGACAACGGGATGCTCTGCCGCCCGGACATGGTGTCCGAGGCATCGGTCCTGTACGATGTCCTGAAGGGCCAGGGAGGGGACCCCTGCCAGGCGCTTCGCGCGCTCACGCGCGTAAGTGGGAAGATATTAAATGCGGTCAGAACCCATCAAGTAAGCACAGGTCCAGGTCCCGTCACGGTGCTCCCGAGCCAGAACATGGATGTCGGGGAGGCGCTGAGGAACGGCGGCCAAAGGACTAGTCTGGAATAAGCGGAGGTTCAGAAATGGCATTTACGAACATACTCGTGCCGACCGATGGAAGCGAATACACGAAGGCCGCGGTCAAGAAGGCGATGGAGCTGGCCAAGCTGGCCGGCGGCAAGATCACCGCCCTCTACGTGCTGGACCAGACGATCCTGACCAACATGCCCATGGACACGGCGGTCATGAACGTCTACAACACCCTTGAGAAGGAGGGGAAGGCCGCGGTGGACTACGTCCGCGACCTGGGCGCCGAGGAAGGCGTTCCCGTGGAGCTCTCCATCAGGGAGGGCACCCCCGTCAAGGTCATCCTCGACGAGTCCCCCAAGTACGACATCATCGTCATGGGCACCCTGGGAAGGACCGGGATGTCGAAGCTCCTTATGGGAAGCGTCGCAGAGAGGGTCGTCAGAGCATCCCAATGCCCCGTAATGGTGGTAAGATCGCCGGAGGTTTCGAACTAAATGAGCAAGACAGTAGCCGATGTAATGTCCCCGGCCCCCATCGTCGTGGAGGTCCCGGGGTCCCGTACAGATGCCATCAACATCATGGTCAGGAACAACCTGACCGGACTCCCCGTCATCCGCGCGGCCGACGGGAAGCTGATGGGAGTGGTGTCCAGGAGGGACATCTTCAGGAACTTCGAGGAGGAGCAGCTCTCCCTCATCATGAAGAAGAACTGCATAACCACCACCCCCGACACCCCCGTGGAGGAGGTCGCCGAGGTGTTCAGCACCCTGAGGATCCACAGGCTCCCCGTCGTCGAGGACGGGAAGCTCATCGGCATAGTGACCCCCACCGACCTGCTCAAGACCATCAGGGACATGAAGACCGAGATGGTGGCAGAGGATGTGATCAGGACCACCTGCGTCACCGCATGGGAGGGGGAGCCCCTCTCGTACACCATCCCCGCCATGAGGGTCAGCGACGTCTCCGCGGTCCCCGTCATGGACGACCACGGAAGGCTCGTCGGTATCCTCACCGACAGGGATCTCTTCAGCGACCAGGTGAAGAACTCGGATGCGCTGAAGGAACTCGGCATCGCGGACATAGGCAACATGGCGGGCGCCAGCAACGTCCTCCCCCTGTTCTACTCGGCTACCGACAAGTACCTGAACGACGAGAGGAAGGTCAGCGACGTCATGATCCGCGACCCCTACTCCGTCTTCAAGAAGACCAACCTGTCGGAGGTCGCCAGGATGATGATCTCCAACGACTACGGTCAGGTCCCCGTCCATGGAAACAAGGACGAACTCCTCGGCATGATTTATGATGTGGATGTGCTTTGCGCCCTGACGGGATCCAAATGAGCGATTCAAACGATTCAGGCGCGAACGCCAACGACCTCATGTCCCTCTGCAAGCGCAGGGGATTCATCTGGCCCTCCTTCGAGATCTACGGAGGAGTAGCGGGCATGTACGACTACGGACCGCTGGGCTGCTCGCTGCGCAACAACATCGTCGATGTATGGCGCGCCATCTACAAGGGCCGCGAGGGATTCATCGAGATCGATTCGGAGACGGTCAACCCCAGGGAGGTCTTCAAAGCCTCCGGGCACGTCGACGAGTTCTCCGACTACATCACGTACTGCACCAAATGCCAGGCCCCCTTCAGGGCCGACCACCTGGTGAAGGAGTTCTTCGAGAACGCCGACGTCCTCAGCCCCAAGGAGCTGGAGCAGGCGTTCGTCGACCACAACGTAAAGTGCCCCGAGTGCGGCGGCGACCTCGGACCGGTGGACGAGTTCAACCTGATGTTCAAGACGAACATCGGACCGGGCTCCAACCGTGTCGGTTACATGAGGCCGGAGACCGCGCAGGGCATCTTCGTGAACTACCAGAACCTCTACCGCTACAACAGGGAGAAGATGCCCATGGGCGTCATCCAGACCGGCAGGGGATACCGCAACGAGATCGCGCCCAGGCAGGGCATGATCCGCATGAGGGAGTTCAACATGATGGAGGTCGAGCTCTTCGTCGACCCCGAGGACAAGGACTGGCCCAGGTTCAAGGACATCGAGAACGAGACCATCGACCTCGTGCCCAACACCGGCGTCGGCATGATCACCACCACCGTCGGGAAGGCAGTGGAGGACGGCATCATCGCCAACCGCGTCCTCGCCTACTTCGTCTACACCACCCGCCAGCTCCTGGTGAGGCTCGGTGTCGACCCCGAGAGGCTCAGGTTCAGACAGCACGACAAGGACGAGATGGCCCACTACGCCGCCGACTGCTGGGATGCGGAGGCACTCCTCTCCTACGGATGGACGGAGATCACCGGAATCGCCGACAGGGGCTGCTGGGACCTCTCCAGGCACGCGGAGTACTCCGGCGCCGACCTCACGCACTTCAAGAGGTTCGACGAGCCCAGGGAGATGGAGGTCGACAAGGTCAGGGCCAAGCACAAGGCCCTCGGACCCGAGTTCAAAGGCAAGGCCAAGGACATCGCCGCTGCGATGGAGAGCAAGACCCCCGCCGACGTCAAGGACGGGAAGCTCACCATCACCGTGGACGGAGAGGACATCGTCCTGGACGACAGGTTCTTCGAGGTCGCCAAGGTCAAGGAGAAGGTCACCGGGGACCGCGTCATCCCCCACGTCATCGAGCCCTCCCACGGACTCGACAGGATCTTCTACACCGTGCTGGAGCACTCCTACTCCCACGACGATGCCGAGGACTACACCGTCCTAAGGCTCAAGCCCGAGGTCGCCCCCATCAAGGTCGGAGTCTTCCCCCTGATGGAGAAGGACGGCCTTGACGACCTGGCCCGCAGGATATACGAGGGAGTCCACTCCCACCGCGTGGAGGCATACTACGACGGCTCCGGAACCATCGGGAAGAGATACGCCCGCATGGACGAGGTCGGAACCCCCTGGTGC
>LVVU01000064.1:0-1064 GCA_006954465.1 Candidatus Methanoprimaticola hominis | reverse complement strand
CGATTACGACTCCCTCTCCGGGGAGCAGCAGGGCACCGTGACGATCAGGGACAGAGATTCCAAGGCCCAGAAGCGCATAAAGGCCGAGGATGTCCCGTCGGTCATCGACTCGCTAATCGCAGGCAAGCCCTTCGCTGAGCTCTGAGTATAAAATACTCACGGCCAGCATCAAACCTCTTACCATTTTTCGATACATACTACCAATTTTCTGGAGGATTCCGAAGATTCTCCATCGGAATCCGCAGCTTCGGGCAAACCTGTTATATGTGTGACAGTCGGATTCATAATCCAGAGGTGTGAAATTGGGCGTAAAAGACCTAGAAGACCTGAAGAAGCTGGCCATGCTGAGATCGCAGATTGACGGCATATCGGTCCAGAAGATCATGTCTACTGAATTCCCGACCGTATCCTCGGACGACCGCATCGCGGATGTCCTGTCAATAATGAGGGAATCCAAAAATCAGGACGTCTCCGTCGTCGACGGCGGCGAGTATGTGGGAATGGTCAGTTACGCATCCATCCTCAGGAAGAAGAGCGTGACCCTGGACGCCAAGGTCAAGAACTTCGTGAAGAAGCTCCCGACCGTGACCGTCGACATGCAGATTACGAAGATCGCCGAGATGATGGTGTCCACGAACTGCAGGCAGCTCCCGATCGTCACCGGAAAGAAGGTCACCGGGATCATCGACAGGAACAGGCTCATCGAGATCGTCAGGGACATCAAGGCTCTGAAGGAGATCAAGGTCTGGGAGATCATGAGCAACCCGGTGGAGTCCGTGAAGGTCAACGACCTGATGGACGACGCTCTCGACCTGATGATCAGGGAGGACTACAGGACGATTCCCGTCGTCAACGATGCCAACGGACTCGTGGGCATCATCGGGATGAGGGAGATCATCGACAACAACTGGAAGAAGGACAACAAGACCATCGGAGACCTGGAGAAGAGCTCCAGATCCCAGATCACGGTCGAGTCCATCGCCCTGACGTCGGTGAAGACCATCAACTGGGACGACGACGTGGCGATGGCCGTGGACGTCATGGCGGAGAACAACATCTCCACC
>LVVU01000063.1:3045-9705 GCA_006954465.1 Candidatus Methanoprimaticola hominis | reverse complement strand
TCGATGATCTCAACAAGGAACCTGTAGTGTACAGATGGACCTACAAGATGGACGAGATAGAGGTTTGATGATTAAGTTAATTCAGAAACGCTGTACTAGGAGTCTGGTGGGTATCCTCGAATCAAACGGCCTCGTAGATGTAGTCCAGGCCGGCATAGCCTTAACAAACTACGGGAAGGATATGCTGAACGGCCTCGGCATCCGGCTGGTGGAGACCACCGACACCCCTTATGTCATCGGCAGATCCACATCCGGCGCCATCCTCCATTACACAGGGAAGCCTCTGTTCAAAGGCGTGGAGCAGAGGAACCTCGCCCTCGGAAAGGGAGCCGACGGCTGCACCACATGGACCATGCGCGACGGAAGGCTCTTCATGCTGCCCGATTGGCCCGTGGACGATGAGGATCCCTCGTACGCGACAAAACTGCGCCAGACGTCAGGTCTCTCGGATGGAGAATACCTGTTCATCGTCGGCGCCAAGACCGAGCATCAGGCGAGACTCATCGCCATCGAGGTGGCGCTGGACGCACTGGACCTGTCGTCGACAGGAGTCGACACAGATGCGGATATGAAGGAAGGGGCCGAAGACGGTCGGATGCCATTTGAACCGCCACGATTCCGATCATCTAACTGAATCGCGATTAACTTAACTACGATTCAGTTAAACTACATTTTATATAGCCATAATCGGTCCCCTTATCATGAACTTCATGGGCAGAGAGAAGGAGATGACTTTGCTGGATGCCGAATTCCGCAAGGACCATTCCCTGGTCATCATCAAAGGGAGACGCAGAGTCGGCAAAAGCAGGCTCATCGAGGAGTTCCTCAAAGACAAGGAGCATCTCTATTATGAAACCGATAGCGAGACCAAACAATCCATACTGTCCTCCCTGTCCAGAGCCGTCTCGAACGGATTCAACGTATCGTTCGACAGCTGGTCCGATGCACTGAAGTATTACGTATCGACCCATCCCGGCAAGAGGATCATAGCCATCGACGAGTTCCAGTACGCCGTCAAAGCCGATCCGGATCTCAGGATCGAGATGCAAGCACTATGGGATACCTACCTATCAAGGAACGGGGTCATGCTCATCCTCTGCGGTTCCTCCCTGACATCCATGAACAGCCTCACGGGGGATCTGAAGAGCCCCCTATACGGAAGGAACTCCCTGGATCTGACGATACTGCCCTTCCCTTTCAGGACGACCGTCTCCGAAGATTACAGGAGGTCTGTGGAGAGATACGCTGTGACAGGCGGTGTACCATACTATATGAGCCTGATGAGCGACGACGAACCCATCGATGACATCATCAGACTGACCATGGATATGGGCTCCCCTCTTCTCAACGAAGGAGAGTACCTCCTCGGATCGGAATTCAGGAATCTGTCGAGCTACAACACCTATCTCAAGGCCATAGCCAGAGGGCATCGCACCATGGAGAAGCTGACCGGTGCCGTTCAGGCCCCGTCCGAGGAGATCCTGCCGTATCTGAAGAGACTCATCGAGATAGGGATGCTGGAGAGATCGGTACCCGTCACCGAGAAGAGACCGGAGAAGAGCCGGAACGGCCAGTACGTAATATCCGATAACTTCCTCGCTCTCTGGTTCCGTTTCGTCTATCCCTACAGGAACTCCATAATCCGGATGGAGAACGACTCTGCCGTGGAGGATCTGAAGGATCATTTCATCGATGCCCACGTGGCCTTCGTGTTCGAGAATGTCTGCAGAGAGGAGCTGAAGAGATACCTGCGCGGTGAAGGCATCGCAGCGGAATACGGGAAGTATTGGGGCAACGGGGAGATAGACCTGATAGCCCTGGATAGGAAGCATCAGATCGCATACGTATGCGAATGCAAGTACCATTCCAAACCGGTCGGCATGTCCGAACTGAACTCCCTGATGCGGAAGGCGGAGGCTGTGAAGGAGCTGAAGGACTATCGCATCAGATACTGCCTCTTCTCGGTATCCGGTTTCAAGGACGGGATGGAGGACAGCGGTGCTATTCTATTCAACGATGGAGAGCCTGTCCACGGCTGACCCGATCACCTTCAGGAGCCGATCCCGACCCGGAGCCGCCCGCCTCCGTATATAGATAATATGATAGTAGCCGGGGAGGGATCCCCGGCGTTAGGGTTTCACTTCAGTCCGACGATCCTTCCGTCGTCGGTGAGGTCCATCCTCATCGCGGCGGGGACCTTAGGGAGACCGGGCATGAGGGTCAGGGTCCCGCACACGGGGACGACGAATCCCGCTCCGGCGGAGAGCATGACCTCCCTGACGCTGAGGGTCCATCCCCTCGGGGCACCCTTGACCTTCGAATCGTCCGTGAGCGAGGCCTGCGTCTTCGCGATGCACACGGGCAGCTTCCCGTATCCGTCCGCCTCCATCTGGGCGATGGCCTTCTCGGCCTCCTTGGAGTACGTGACGGCGCCGGCTCCGTAGATCCTGGTGGCGACGGCCTCGATCTTCTGCTTGATCGGCGCTTCGACGTCGTACAGGAAGTGGAAATCCTTCTTCCCCTCGTCCAGCGTCTCGATGACCGCGTTAGCGAGCTCAAGGGCTCCCTCTCCTCCCTTGGAGAATGCCTCGGAGAAGGCGCACCTGACGCCCAACTCCTTGCAGTGGTCCTTGATGATGTTCATCTCCGCCTCGGTGTCGTGGGCGAAGCGGTTCACCGCCACGACCACGGGGAGTCCGTAGGAGGACATGTTCTCGACGTGCTTGTCCAGGTTGCAAAGCCCCGCCTTCAGAGCGTCATCGGTCATCGTCGCAGGATCGTCGAGCAGCGCTCCGCCGTGGGTCATGAGCGCCCTGATGGACGCGACGATCACGACGCAATCGGGCCTGAGCCCGGACTCCCTGCAGACGATGTCCATGAACTTCTCCCCGCCCAGATCGGACGCGAATCCGGCTTCGGTGATGACGTAGTCCCCGAGCCTCAGCGCCGCCTTGGTGGCGACGATGCTGTTGGTCCCGTGGGCGATGTTGGCGAACGGGAACCCGTGGACGAAGACGGGCTGCCCCTCGAAGGTCTGGACCAGGTTGGGGTTCAGAGCGTCCTTCAGCATGACCATCATGCTTCCGACGCATCCCAGGTCCTTCACGGTCACCGGCTTCCCGTCGTAGGTGTAGGCGACGACCATCCTCTCCAGCCTCCTCCTGAGGTCCGCGCGGTCGGTGGACAGCGCCAGGATGGCGGAGATCTCGGAAGCGGAGGTGATGAGGAATCCTCCCTCGTGGGGGACCCCTCCGAGGATCCTGTCCTTCCCGAGACCGGTGACGATGTTCCTCAGCTCGCGGACGTTCATGTCCATGGCCTTCTTGAGGACGATCTTGGTGGGGTCGATGTTGTGGGGGTTGTCCCTCACGAGCTCGTTGTCGATTATGGCGGACAGCAGGTTGTGCGCCGCTGTGACCGCGTGGATGTCGCCGGTGAAATGGAGGTCGATATCCCACATGGGGTACACCTGGGAGTATCCTCCGCCGGTGGCTCCGCCCTTGATACCGAAGGTGGGTCCGATGGACGGCTCCCTGAGGGCTCCGACGACCTTCTTCCCGAGCTTCCCGAGGCCCTGGATCAGACCGATCGTGGTGACGGTCTTCCCTTCGCCTGCGGGGGTGGGGGTTATCGCTGAGACCACGACGAGCTTCCCCGTCCTGTCTCCGCACACCTTGTCCAGCCTGTCGAGGGGGACCTTGGCGATGTATTTGCCGTAGGGCTCGATGTCGTCATCGGTGAGGCCGACGGTTGCGGCCACGTCCCTGATGTTCCTCATCTTGGCTGACTGGGCGATTTCGATATCATCCATGAGGAAGCGTACCTGATGCGACATTAAAACGTTCGCGCCCTCCGGTCCCTGAGGCAGGGGCCTGGGATGACATGATGATGGCCTTTGCGACCTTCCGGATGCCTCAGCACCCTGTATCGCACGTCACGGCAGGACGATGGTCTCCACGGTCGCCCTTGGAATTTTCCCCCAGAATGCGAGCCCGATGAGGATGACCTTCCCGTGCATGTTCATGTAGTACCTCCTGTCATGGATCTGCCGAACGGCGGCCTCGGATTCCCTCTCCAGATCATCCTCGGAATCGGCCTTCTTGAGTTCCAGGAATATGGGGATCGTGCCTTCGCGCCTGGGCCTCATCATTATGTCCACCCTTCCGTTCCCCTCTTCGCATTCGGATCTGACGTCGTACTGCGGAATCACCCCGTACAGTATCGTCATGATGACCGCTTCGTAATGGAGCTCCGTAGTCAGGTTATAATAGCTTCCGACCGAGAGGATGTCCTTGAGGTGCCTGGTCATCCGGTCGGCATCCCCGTCGATGACCGAACGGACGAACTCCGTGAACTTCGAACTGTCGATCGGGCACATATCCTCCGCCACATCCACGATCAACTTGAGGATCTCCTTGTTCGGAATGGATACCGAGTACATGCCGTCGCCTGCCGGGACCGCTTTCAGATATCCGGACATCACCATGAGACTATACAGACTGTCGTTGGGTCCGAGCCTGGAATAGGTCAGTGCGGGCCTGAGCCTCGTTACTATCGACTCCCCCTCCACGAGGGACAGGATCTCCGAGAACCGGATCGTATCTGTCCTCTCCAGAAGCCATCTGATAGCGACGTCGCTCCCTGAATTGACCCAGAACTGCTGCGGGACGAACGCCTCCTGGACGTAGTTCATGATGCTGAACGGATTGTACACCTCGGCATTCCCGAATCTGTATCCGTCGTACCATTCCTTGGCCTCGCCGAACTTCTCCGGATGTCCGTAGTAATCCAATAGCTCCTTGACCTCGGATTCAGTGAAACCGAACCGTTCGTCCGATACATCCGAGAAGACATTGTTGACCTTCATGTTGTTCAAGCCGGAGAATATGCTCTCCTTGGCGATCTGCATGACGCCGGTGACGTAGGCCATCTGAAGACTGTCGTTGCTCTTCAGAGATGCACCCAGGAACTCCCCGAGGAAATCCATCATGGGCCTGTGTGATTCGCTTCCGAAGGTATCCGAGACTGCACGATCGTACTCGTCGATGAGGATTATCACACCCCTTCCATGATAATCCCTCAAGGCCCTCGACAGAAGCCGGATGGAGATCTTCAAAGGCACTTCAGGCGTGCTGAAGGTCTTGAGGGTCTCGAACACATATCTCGTCTCATCCGCTACACCCGAGTCTGAAGAGAACAGGTAGTCGTGATCCCTGTAGGATTCGAGAACAGCGGCACGGATGCCCATGATGAACTCGTCGAAGGCGTCCGATCTGGATATCTTGAGATCGATACTGATGACCGGATATCCGTTCTTATACGAATCGAATTGATGGTAATCGGCTATGGCCAGATCGTCGAACCATGTATTGCTCTCGTACTTCATGTTGAAGAACGCATCCAACATGGATAGATTGGTGGTCTTTCCGAAACGACGAGGACGTACGTAGAGGTGGATGTTTGAGTTCACATCGAGGATGTCCTTGATGAGCAGAGTCTTGTCGACATAGTATCTGTCCTCATCACGCAACTCTGCGAACGACAACCCCCCTGTGTTAATTTTCCTCACGATGGTCGTATGACAATACTGCTCATAAGCTCTTTCTGCTTCCGAGTCAGACATGACGGGATCCTATGACTTGGACCATACCAGCGATAAGATGCTCCCGAACAAACACTTCAGTCTTTATGCTCGATCTGTGCCACATGCCATGCATCAGCCTACGATCGTTTCCATTGTCCTTCTTCTTTTAAGATAGACTATAGAGATTTAAACAGCCCCTGAATTTATTTAGGCATAGCTAATTATTAAATACATTTAGGACTTCCGAAAAAACATGGACACAGCTAGGCCCTGCGCATCATCGGATGGTGCGCAATGCAGCAGTCGCCGGGGTTCCCCCTTGCCACAATCCTCCGGATTGCCGGTATCGATGGCTAGGGTCGGGGAATCCGGCACCATAGTGAGCATCTCCGGCAAGGAGGAGGTCAGGAAGTACCTGGCGGAGCTCGGATTCACCCCGGGCGCCGAAGTGAAGGCGGTGTGCCAATCCGGCGGGAACATGATCCTCGACGTCAAGGGCTCGAAGATCGCCATCGACCGCCACATGGCGAACAGGATCCTGTTCTGCCCCGCGAGCTGATAACATGAAGACATTGAGAGACGCCGAGGTCGGAACCACCGTAACCGTGGTGAAGCTTCACGGCGAAGGCGCGCTGAAGAGGCACATCATGGACAGGGGCATCACGAAGGGATGCCAGATCCATGTGCGCAAGGTGGCTCCCCTCGGAGACCCGGTGGAGATCACCGTCAGAGGATACGAGCTCAGCCTCAGAAAGGGCGACGCGGAAAACATCGAGATCGCCTGATCCCGATCGCCCGTGGAATGCACGGGCGGGAAAGGAGCCGATACAATGAGCATCACAATCGCATTGGCCGGTAACCCCAACTGCGGGAAGACCACCCTGTTCAACAAGTTGACGGGTGCGAACCAGCGTGTAGGGAACTGGCCCGGAGTCACGATAGACAAGAAGACGGGTAAGGTCCGCGGCCACGACATCGAGGTCGTGGATCTCCCGGGAATATACTCGCTGTCGCCCTACTCCCCCGAGGAGATAGTCTCGAGGAACTTCCTTCTCAAGGAGTCCCCCGACGCGATC
>LVVU01000063.1:1620-3027 GCA_006954465.1 Candidatus Methanoprimaticola hominis | reverse complement strand
TGGAGAGGAACCTCTTCCTCAGCCTCCAGGTCATAGACGTCGGGATACCCACGGTCATCGCGCTGAACATGATGGACCAGATCCGCAAGTTCGGCGACGATATCGATATAGCCAAGCTCTCCAGGGACCTGGGCTGCAGGGTCGTCCCCATCTCCGCCGTCAGAGGCGAGGGGATCGACGACCTGATCGCCGCTGTCGAGGATGTCGCCAAGACCAAGGAGGCCCCCGCACCCGTCTACTTCGACGGCGACGTCGAGAAGACGATATCCGCAGCCGACAAGGCGCTCGAAGGGAAGGTCCCGGAAGCGCAGAAGCGCTTCTACGCCGTGAAGCTCGTCGAGAAGGACGAGCACGTCTGCAATGAGTTTCCCGAGGCGTTCGACGAGATCTCGAAGGCCGTGGAGGAGCTGGAATTCACAAAGGACGACGAATCGGATTCCATAATGGCGGACGCCCGCTACAACAGGATCTCCGACATCGTGTCCGAAACCGTTAAGAAAGCCCCCCGGAACGACAAGGGAACCGTCTCCGACCGCATCGACAGGGTGGTCACCAGCAGGATCTGGGGCATACCCATATTCATCTGCGTCCTGTCCGCGATCTTCCTGGGTATCATAGGATTCTCCACATACGACGAGAGCATCAGCATCACCGGTATCGGAACCTGGTGCACAGACTGGCTCAATGGATTCATCGAGGATTCCATACAATCCGGCCTCGAGGCCTGGTGCGTCGAGAACGGCGTCAGCGAGCCTCTGACCGATCTCCTCGTCAACGGTATAGTAGGAGGAGTCGGAGCCGTCATCGGATTCCTCCCCCAGATGCTCATCCTCTTCCTGATCATGTGCATCCTCGAGGATGTCGGATACATGACCAGGATCGCCTTCGTCATGGACCGCGTCTTCAGGCACTTCGGACTCTCCGGGAAGTCCCTCATCCCCCTCATCGTAGGTACCGGATGCGGAGTCCCCGGGATCATGGCCTCCCGCACCATCGAGAGCGAGAGGGACCGCAGGATCACCGCCATGACGGTCACGTTCATCCCCTGCGGAGCCAAGCTTCCCATCATATCCATGCTCGTCGCCTACGTCTTCGGCGGCAACGGACTCATCGCGGTCCTGTGCTACATCGTCGGAGTCGTCTGCGTCCTGATCTCCGGAATCATCCTGAAGAAGTTCAGGTCCCTCTCCGGAGCCGCAACCCCGTTCATCATGGAGCTGCCCCCCTACCACATCCCCTCCGCCGTCAACATCGTCAAGGGGACCCTGGACAGGGGATGGGCCTTCGTCAAGAAGGCGGGAACCATCATCCTGCTCGCATCCGTGCTGATCTGGCTCCTGTCCCACTACGATACGGGACTCAACTACCTGACCGAGGAGGACATGGGAGGCTCCATACTGGCCGCCA
>LVVU01000063.1:0-1561 GCA_006954465.1 Candidatus Methanoprimaticola hominis | reverse complement strand
GGAGCTCACCGTCGGTGCCATCACCGGACTCATCGCCAAGGAGAACCTCGTCGGAACCCTGGAGATCCTCATCGGGGACCAGGAGGCCATCGGAGGCATGCTGAGCTACGCCGGAGGACTGTCCCTGCTGTTCTTCAACCTGCTCTGCGCCCCCTGCTTCGCCGCCATCGGTGCAATGCACAGGGAGCTCGGATCCTGGAAGGACACCGGGATCGCAGTCGCATACCAGTGCATCCTGGCATACGCCGTCGCCCTGATGTTCTACGGATTCGTGGGATCCATCAGCGGATACAACGTGATCGGCGGTGTCGACTACGGAGCGCCCATAGGAAGCGCCGTGGCGGCCATCGCCGTGCTCGCGGTGCTCGTGTACATCCTCTGGGCCAAGGACCCGTTCCATCAGCTCGCCGGCAAGGACGAGTACGATGCAGGAGAGGAGGCATGATCGGCAACCTCGTGGTCGGAGCGGTGGTCGTACTGCTGATCGTCGCCGCCATCGCCTGCCTGATACGGCAGAAGAGGAAAGGGATCGGCTGCTGCGGATGCAGCGGCTGCCGCGGGTGCTGCAGGAACTGCGACGAGGAATGCGATTGCCAAGAGAAGGAGGACTGATCGTCCTTCTCCGAAAACAGAGGCCGAAAGGCCTCTTTCCCCTTGTTTCCACTCTGCTCCGCGTATATGCTCCGCATTCTCCGAAGCGGATGATAACAACGTTGATATCCCATCAGGAGCTAGACTCTCCGCATGAAATACCGTTGCCCCCTGTGCGGGTACATCTACGACGAGGAGAAGGAGGGCGTGAAGTTCGCCGACCTCCCCGACGATTGGTGCTGCCCCGTCTGCGGAGAGCCCAAAGAGGAGTTCGAACCCGTCGAGGAGTGAACCCTCAGGTCCCGTCTATGCGGATGAGCTGCGTATTCTGACGGCGCCTCATGTCCTCCACGAGCTGGAGGGCGATGGTGCTGCCTGCGGCCGCCGCCTCGGACAGGCACCGGAAACCTTTTTCCTCATCCTTCTCCACGCCGAGTCCCTCCAGGAGCATGCGCCCGACCATGAACATGGCGTCGGCTTCGCCCGAATCGGCGAGATCGTGGTATATCGAGTATGCTTTGGTAAGATCCCTGGTGGTCCCTTCGCCCTGGTAGTACATGGTCGCCATGCGGAAGAACGCGGGGATGAATCCCGTCTCCGCCGCGGAACGGCACCAGTTGAAGGCGGCGGCATCCCCGCCGGCCACCCGGCCGGAGGAGCAGAGCTCGGACATCTTCAGCATCCCCTCGGGGACGCCGGATACGGCGGACATCCTGAACATGCGGATCGCCTCCTGCTCGTCCTTCCCGGTTCCGATGCCTTCAGACAGCATGTATCCGACCTTGAACATCGAAAGGGGGTCGCCCTCGTCGGCGGCTACCAGGTACCACTTCAATGCTCCTGCTGGGTCCTCGGGGACGCCGTAGCCGTACAGGAGGCATCCCGCGATCTCCGGATAGGCGGGCTGGAATCCCAGCTCCGCGGCCTTCCCGAACCAGTCGGCGGCCTTGGCAGGGTCCTCCTGATGGCC
>LVVU01000062.1 GCA_006954465.1 Candidatus Methanoprimaticola hominis | reverse complement strand
CTTCGCGTCGATCGACGTCTCAGGGGAGATCGAGATCCATCAGAGGACCGGTGCGGCCTTGTCCATAGCGCTCACTCCCGTCGAGAACCCGTGCGAGTTCGGCATCGCCAGGGTCGATGACGAGATGAGGATAACCGAGTTCAAGGAGAAGCCCAAGCCCGAGGAGGTCTTCTCCAATCTCATCAACGCAGGCGTCTACGTCCTGCAGAAGGACGTTCTGGCGGACGTTCCGAAGAACACGTTCTATGATTTCTCCAAGGACCTCGTCCCGAGACTGATGTCCGAGGGCCGCAGGATCCAGGGATACCAGGTCGACGGGATCTGGATGGATGTCGGCCGTCCCAGGGACCTTCTGAGGGCGAACCTCGCTATCGCGGATGCGGAATACGCGGACCGCGATTGGAAGGCACCTGGATGCGCCCTCGACGGCTCGATATACATGGGTCCCGGAGCCTCCGCCCACGGCAGCAGGCTCACGGATGCGGTCATCCTGAGTCAGGCATCCGTGAGGAGCTCCAATCTCGACCGCGTGCTCGTCATGGACGGATGCGAGATCAACGGAGCCGATCTGACCAATGTGATCCTCGGAGAGGGATGCAGGGTCGGCAAGGGCGCCAAGGTGTCCAATTCAGTTCTGGCGGACGGCACCGTCGTGAAACCCGGAGAGGTCCTGGACCAGGGCCGCAGCGTCTGATCAGAGACGCTTGGTGCTCTGGACAGGCTCCCAGCAGCTCATCTTGTCCTCGCCGCGGGCGACATGCTCCTTGGCGAGACGGCGGGCCTTGAACTCGAGACGGGTCATGTAGAGCATCTTGAACGGGTGGAAGCCCAGCTGCTTGAAGGTCTGCAGGTAGGCCTTGACGAGGATCTTCTTGTCCCACGACGGCACGTTGTAGTCGTAGATCTTCTTCATCGTGACCTCGCCGATGTTGACTCTGACTCTCTGCTTGAGGAAGTCCTCCTCCGTCTCGGGGCCCCTGTTGTATATGGTGGCGTCCTTCGCGTAGGCGGTCTTGTAACCGGCTTCCTCCAGCTTCATGCGGATGATGTCCTCGTCCGACTGGAGGTCGGTCCTCAGACGGGTGCCGATGTCCCTGAACGCCACGAGCTCCCCGATCTTCGGGTAGATCATGGCGACGTTGTGATGCATCGCCCAGAGCATCTGGGATGCGAATCCCACCTTGGTGGAGGGATCGTTGGTGGGCATCGGATGGCCACCGACCATGCCCATCATGGGGTCCCTGAAAGGCTCGAGGAGCTTCTGAAGGGACTCGTCGCTGGCGAAGACGTTGTCGGCGTTCAGCATGACCGCTAGCTTCGTGGTCAGATTGTCTAGATAGAGGTTGATGGCCGAGTTCTTCCCTTCGCGCTTCTCCTGGGGGAGGAATGTGATCACGGGATATTCCTCAGCGAGGGAGCGGACGATCTCGTCCGTGCGGTCGGTGCTCCCGCTGGAGACCACCAGGACCTGCTTGAGGACGAATCCCTGGAGCTTCTGCGTGAAGATGGTGCGGATGCTCCTCTCGATGATCTGCTCCTCGTTGTACGCGCATATGCCTATTGAGAACTCGATGTCCTCCGCAGGTGCGGACGGTTGTTCGGTCGTCATCGTCTGAGAAGAAGGGCCAGTCTGCATATGCGGATGTTTCTAACGCAGTCTAATATATATCGGATTCCCTTTGAGAAACGAGGAGCCATGCACGTAATCTCACTCATCGTCAAGAACGAATTCGGCGTCATGCAGAGGGTTATGGGTGAGTTCACCCGCAACAAGATCAATGTCGAGACAATCGTCGTCGGCAAATGCGAGCTCCCCGGGAAGTCCAGGATGGTCCTCTCCGTGGTCAGCCACGAGGCCGCTCTGACAGCCATCGGCCGTCTCCAGAAGCTCCAGGACGTCTACGAGGCGGAGCTGGTGCCCGAGTCCGGACAGTCCGCGTACGCCCTGATCTCCACGACCAAGGGCAACGTCGGTCTCGTCGGAGGATCCGACGAGGTGGAGGAGGTCATCGACCGCATGTCCCCCGATCATTACGTCAAAGCGCTCAACGCGCTCTGAGACAGGTATCAGATTTTTACAGACCGGCGGGGCTCTGCAGGAGGGCCCCGTCGGGCATCGGAGACGATGCTGTGAAGCAGCTCGAAGAGTTTCTAGTCAGGCGTTTCGCCGTCTATCCGCCGGAGTCACGCCTCAGGATGGCATCTCTCTTCATCGCCGCGGTGTTCCTCATCGCCACAGCCATCGTGTTGATCGACGCGGGCCCTCGCGGGGATGTGGTCAACTTCTACGATCACGCGATGGCCGTAAAGAGCGGGTCCCTCCCGTATACCGACTTCGAGTTCGAATTCCCGCCGGTGTCCATCGTGTTCTTCATGATCCCGGCGTTGTTCACGACCGATCTGGATGCCTATTGCTGGATATTCGCGATGATGTGCGCCGGATTGATGGCGGTCGCGGTCCATTGCATAATGAGGATGGCCCCGGACGAGAGGACCCGCTATTACGCGGCGATGCTGTTCTCGGTCCTGGTGCTCCTGTATCTGACGGAGTCGGTGAAGAAGTTCGACAGCATCGTGATGTCCATCAGCGTGATCTCCCTGTTCCTCTTCTCGAGGGAGAAGTGGTATCTGGCCTACGGGCTGATGACCGTTGCGACGTTCACGAAGCTGTATCCCTGCATGTTCCTGCCTCTGATGGCTGCATACAACATCATGTCGGGGAGAGGAGGGATCGAGGCGGTGTGGAAGGGCGTCCTGTCCTGCTTAGTCGTCATCGCCGCGCTGTTCATCCCCATGTGGGCGGTCGGGATATCCCCGTTGGATTCGCTGTCGTTCCTGGGATTCCACGAGGATCGCGGCTTCCAGGTCGAGAGCACGGTCGCCACGGTCATCGAGGCACTGGGCCTGATTGGGCTCACGGATATGTGGATAGTCGATGCCCACAACACCCATGACGTGGCAGGGCCTCTGGCGGATGCCCTGGTCCAGTATTGGTCGCTCATGATCGTGGTCGTGGTTGTCGCGGTCTTGGCGTTCAGTGTCCGCAGCATGCATCGTTCTGGGTCCGACCTGGATGTCGGCAGATTGTCGATGGCCTTCCTTCTGGTATGCATCGCCTTCGTTCTCACGAACAAGGTGTTCTCGACCCAGTACATGATGTGGCTGTTCCCGTTCTTCGCCATGCTCCTATATGTTCCGGAGTTGGATGGCAAGGCGAGGAGATTGATGGCGATGATGATCGTCATGCAGATCCTCTGCATCGTGTTCCTCAGGTCCGAGATCGGATCGGCGCTCTACGTGATCGCCTGCGCCCTCCGTGATGTGCTGCTGGTGGCGATAGCGTACGATGTCGCGACCGTGATGCGCGGGGTCACTGCGCGGACGAGCCTTGTCTGAAGACGATGTACTTGCTCAGCACCCAGTTGAGAGCGATCTCCACGACGCTGGTGATGATCCTGGTCCACATGCTCTCGAATCCCAGGAAGTCCTGGTCGATCCCGAGCCACAGGAGGACGGGGAACAGTACCCATGCGACGATCCCTGTGAAGATCCTGGACGCTACGAAGAGGCTCCCCTCCTTCGCCACGGTGTGACGCTCCAGGGATTTGCTGCGGAACACGAACAGCTTGTTCGTGAAGAAGGCGAATGTGACTCCGCAGATCCATGAGAGGATGTTGCTGATGGATGAGTTTATGCCGACGTCGACGAAGACCGCATAGGTTCCCAGGGACACCAATGTGGTGGCCACTCCCCAGAACGCGTACGAGATGATCTCCCTGTGACGCATTATGAACTCCTTCAGCGAACCTGATCCCATGTCGTGTTCGAGAGCGTTTTCTTACATATTGATATCGGTGGTTGGAGCAGTAATGCTGCCAGATATACACGCAGATTCGGTATAATCATTGTTCGAGAGATAAGTAAGAATTGATTTTTTAATTGGATATATTATCCAATAAATACATGTGTAGATTTTTGTTAATCATCCGTTCATGTAGGTCTGTAGATGTAAATGTGATTGATTGGAGGTTTGAAAGTAGTATTATTATTCGGTATTATGTTCGAAGTGTAAGATGCAGAGTAACATGTCATTCTTGGATGATTACATAATCATAATAGTGCATCGGTTCATTTTTCAATATTATTTTATTAGATTTTGTAGAGTACGTTTCACTTTTAGTTCCTTCATCCAGGGATTAAACCGTTTTTTCATTTCGTATTCATTCATTACTTCAGACACATCATCTGGGCTGGATGAAAAAGTCATCTTATAGTTTTTGTAAACGAACAGAAATCCAGACTCGGCTCTGACGATATATTCGTCACCACCTAGAATTTGAGATAACATTTCAACATCAAATTGTCTGTTATAGGGATTTTGTTCCAAGACTGAAAGGGTAACGCCTGTATGATTATCTAGGGTCACTTCGTTGCGTCCAGGATTAATTTCTCCCTCTTTCAATATTGTTCCGTTGCGTTCTAGACGATATTTGGCAGGAATTCCAGTAAGGTCTTCGAATATGATAGCCCCTTCATCTTTGATATACGAATAATGGTTATGAACCTTTATTCCAATGAAAGAACGCTTGATTTGGCTGTCTAAGCTGAGTGAAATACAATAATCCGACTGGCTGTCATATACTCTATTTTCCATTTCATCTTTTAATTCAATCAGATTGAACGAAGTATACTTTGATGATATTTCTGGCTCCAGTTCAGTCTTTGGAACATTCGAATAGAGACGAATATTATTTGAAGCATATGTTCTGATGAATATGCGATCCCATCTGAATTCAGTAATACTATAGCTGTGAATGCCGGGCGGTATCCAAGAATCTCCATCAAAAGACAGCCAAATCGACGGTATCATGATATTCAGAACGAATTCTCTATTTTTCATTTCAAACGGTATGCGGAGTATATCCTGATCCGTATTGAACTTGAGAGATTTTGTATCATTGAAATGAAGAACTCCATTTATTTCATCAAGATAATAACTTTTGTCAAACTTAAAATTGAAATTAGGAATATATGCGAACGTTGATTTGCATATCGAACGAGTATCATTCTCTCTGACATCAACTGTAAGAAGATCCGGTTCCGTATATAGATCGGATAGTTGAATTTCAAACATGCATCTTATTTCGTCTCTATAGTAATTCCTGGTGCTACTATCTACGATGGTTGTTTTTGTTTTTGATTCCAAGTCTGATATGCGTATAATAATCTTTGATTCTTGAGGCAGAGAGATATTAAACAGGATGCGTCCTTGCGAAATGACACAATAGTTCATCCCTTCAGCTTCAATTTTAACACCACTAATAACATCGATATTTATTGTATTTTCTAGACGGTCTGGATCATTAACGAGTATTCTATCATCGCCGATATGCAGTACGTCACCATTACGGACACAGACTTGTACAAAGCTGTTTCCACGATACGTTATCAGTTCTGCTGGTTCAATTGTTACTTCACCCTTAAGTAAAATACTATTGTATCCTTCAGATATTTCTGTGGATTCTAATCCTCCATCGTCAAAAATGATGTAATTATTTTTCCGCTTATTTTCATAAATAATGCGGTTTCCCAAACGGACTTGAAATATGTCGAAGGCAGATAATCCTTTACACAGTTGACTAAGATTCAAAGTATGATCCATGGCGTACATCGTATTTGATAGAGAAAAGAAGTTGGGCTGAGTGCCAACATATTCGCAATCTTTCCATATTACGACCAGTTTATCGTTTTTACAACATCTGCGCTGAGAAATAAACAGGAAAAGATTGCCGGAATCGCTAAGATGAAGCTTGGGGCGCCTTTGATATTCGCTACGTATTCTCTTCCGACCCTTCTCAGTTATGTATCTTTCGAACCACGCGTTAAATGCTTTGACGAACCGACTGGAACACGAGTTCGGCAGCAGGTCTCCTCTGTATCCTGAATCGATAATCTCCATGATTTTTTTCAGAAATGGTCCGAAAAGCTCCTTATCACATAAAGCATAACGGGTGCATCTGAGTAGTTTTTGTGGATTGGGAACGTTGTCTTCAATCGATGACATCTTTCCTTTTATGAAGTCGTTCATGTAATTTGACAAGATGTCAAATCCCTCATCCAGATCATCTATGCTAAAACTCAGTATTCTATTATAGAAAAGCAGTGCAAAATCGAAAAAGTCATCCATTTTATAATCTGGAACAAAGGAATGTATGAGTATTCTTTCGATTGAGCGTGGCGTCGTACATCCATGTTTGAGGCCGAGAGCATCCAATCCGCGGGAGAACGATTCGAGGTAGTCTTCTTTCTCGCATATTTCGAGAGGGCCTATATGTGCGTACTTGGTAGTTCTGTTGCGTTCTCTGACCACCTGGGGCCAGTATGTATTCTCCTGATAGAGTCTGCATCCTATGTCAACAAGTGCGAATGCCTTTGCTATGCATTCATCATCCGAAGTAGCCATCGGCCGAAGGATGTCATCTATATGACTACGAATGTATGCTACAGAGTTTATATCCAGATCCACCTCTGAAAGGAATGAGATGCCCTCTGATTTCAATTTAATCTCAGCGACAATATCTGTAATAGTTCAAGCTAGGTGACATGCGAGTTGGTACCGTTGGTGCATACGTATTCTGAATCCGTATTACTCTCTAACTTCGTGTAATAAAGACTCTGTAAGAAA
>LVVU01000061.1:6894-13437 GCA_006954465.1 Candidatus Methanoprimaticola hominis | reverse complement strand
AACATATCCGATGCGTTCCACAAGCAGGGCGTCATGTTCGGTATCCTGCCCCAGTCCCTCGCCCACCGTCAGAGGATGGTCGGCAGGGCCCTGACCGTGCAGACCACCAGCGGCGATTGGGCGAAGCCCGTGGAGGCCATCGACCGCGCCAAGGAGGGGGATGTCCTCGTCGTGGATGTGGGTGGAGCACCTGTTGCGGTATGGGGCGAGCTCGCGACCCACTCGGCCATGGTCATGGGAGTCAAGGGCATCGTCATCGACGGAGCCATAAGGGACATCGACGACATCAGGGACCTCGGATTCCCCGCATTCTCCAGGACCGTCGCGCCATGCGCCGGCGAACCGAAGGGATACGGAGGGATCGGCATCGAGGTGACCGTCGGCGGACAGAGAGTCCGTACCGGCGATTGGATCGTCGGAGACGAGTGCGGACTCGTCGTGATTCCCAAGGAGGTCGCCGTGGAGGTCGCCAACAGGGCCCTCGACGTCCACGAGAGGGAGAACAGGACCAGGGAGGAGATCGAACGCGGATCCACCCTGTCCAAGGTGAACGAGCTCTCCAAGTGGGAGCCCGTGAACTGATCATGAATGGGTCCGGGAGGTCCCGGACCCTGTTTGTTTCTATTATTCTCAATAGCGGGTGCCGTTGAGCTCCTGGTCCAGGGCCTTGAGCCTCTCGATCCTGTCGGGGGTGGAGGGGTGGGTCCTGAACAGGTTCATCAGCCCCCTCGTGGCCTTCTTGCCGAAGGGGGAGGAGATCCACACGTTCTCGTACGACGGGTTGTCGTAGCTGTTAGAGGACGCGGTGCATCCGCCTTCGATCTTCATCAGGGCGTTGGCGAGGGCCATGGGCTTGCCGGTGAGCCTTCCGCCGGACTCGTCCGCCAGATACTCCCTGTTCCTGGAGACACCGAGCTGGATGAGGGCGGCGGCGATCGGGAGCGTGATGTCCGCCAGGAGGGCGATCGCCAGAGACGCCCCGTTGCGTTCGTCGTTGAACAACGCGGACCACACTGCGATCCTCGTCACGTAGGCGACGACGGATGCCATCGTGGATGCCACGGACATCACGAGGATGTCCCTGTTCTTCACGTGGGACAGCTCGTGGGCCATGACGCCTGCGAGCTCGTCGTCGTTCAGCATGTTCATCAGCTGCCTCGTCGCGACGACCGCCGCGTTCTTGGGATTCCTTCCCGTTGCGAACGCATTGGGCATGGGGAGGTTCGAGATGCCGACCTCCGGCATGGGCAGACCCGCCTTCTGGACCAGTTCCTCGACAATGCCGTAGAGCCTCGGTTCCTCCTCCCTCGTGACGATCTTGACCTTGTTCACACTCAAGGCCATGTTCTTCGAGAAGAAGTAGGAGAAGACGTTGATGAGGACCGAGATCCCCAGCATCACGACGAGTCCCAGCATCCAATTGTTGAAGATACCGCCTACGAGGCTTCCGATGACCACCAGGATGGCGGTCAGCAATGCGAACATCGCGGCCGTTCTGAGACGCCAGTGCATGTTTATCACCTCGGATTTATTTGGACGTGTATATAATCCTGTCACAGACAGTTTCGATAGGAACGGTCAGACCTGCAGCTCCATCCCGACGTAGAAATCGTCGACCCCTTTCAGTCCGAAATGCGCCCGGAGGTTCGTCATCCCGTCGCGACCGACGCAGTGGTTCAGATGGAGGTCTTTGCAGCCGTACGCCTCGAACTCCGAGGCGTAGATCTCCGCGACGGGCTTCTTCCTCTTCTCCAGGAAGACCGCTCCGACGAACGTCTTCGCATCACGGCCGAACCTGTCCCTGACGGCTCCCAACGGCAGACCGGGGCCGGTGCAGCCCCTGCCGCTGACGATTGTCAGACCCTTCCCCTCGATGACCAGGAACGACTCCCTCGAACCGTCCTGGGATTCGAGCTGGGGAGTCACCCATACCTTGGGTATGACCTCGATCCATCCGTCGATCGCATGAAGGACGGCCTTGGCCCTGTTCTCCTCGGACAGCCCGACGGAACGGGACAGCAGCCCCTTCCTTCCGGCATACACCCCCTCCGGAGCGTACACATCCACGGGCGACTCCCTCTCTTGGAGGAATCCGTTGATCCCCCTGCTGTTGTCGGGACATCTCTGGGAGACGACCACGGCATCGATCGAAGCGGGATCGATCTCCAGATGCTCCATGTTATGGAGCAGGTACCTGTCCCTGAGGCCCGTGTCGAAGAGGACCCTCTTCCCCTCGGATTCGACCAGGACGGAGAAGCCCTTGGCCCCTATCAGCGGGGTGTCCACCATCGCGCCCTCGTCATAAACGCAGAGAATTTTTGCCATTCCCTCACCTACCATACATCGATTCGGGGATATCCCCGCAGATCCTGTGGATGCTCTCCACGGGCACCTCCCCATTGGCGAGCCATGCCTTCACCCTCTTGGGGACGGTCGTGACGGACATTATCGCTCCCGGCTTCGCGGGATCGTCGATGTAATCCGTCTCTATCATGAAGCGGTCCGTGCCCTTGGCCATCGCCTCGCGGACGTTCGTCTTCGAGGCCGGTATCGATGGCATCACGCCGCAGGTCTCCTCCGGCGTCACGAATGGCGGGGAGGAGTGCTTGACGACCATCCCCCTGTCCAATCCGGCCCTGTCCGCCAGCTCCGCCAGGGAGCGGTCGGTATCGGCCTCGGACTCGCAATGGATGATCACGGGGCAGTCGACCTCCTCGGCCAGTTCCATCCCGCGGAGCAGGACGCGGTTGGATGCGTCCCATATCTCCTCGGAAACAGGGAAATGGGGCCTTCCGATCTCGCCGATGGCCACCGCCTTGCCCTCGGACACGGCTTTCGCCGCATCCTCCATGCCGCGGATCAGCATGTCCTCCGCGGCTTCGAGTCCGTAGGCTTCGGCGAGAGGGATGATCAGGACCGGATACGGTCCGACCGCTATGTTGATCTTCAAAGAAGTCGCCTCGCGTGCCTTGCGCGCCAATCCGTATGTTATCTCATAGGATTCCGCGAAATCCTCGCCGCGGTGTATCTGCACCTCGGCATAAGGGAGCGTGACCAGGGTCAATCCGGTCCCTCCAGCCGCCTCGTACTCCCTGAGCGCATCCACATTCCTCCCCGAAGGGGACATATGGATATGGTTGTCGTACACGGGCACCTTCTCGCTCATCGGACCTGAATCCTCCTGCCGTTGATAATAGACGCGCACCGACACGCCCGCAACTTCGTTATATATGACCGTGCCCAATCGTTCGTGCGATGGATTCGAACTCCCGCTTCATGCTCAAGGCGTTCAAGAAGTACTATCGCACGGACGGTCCCATCGTACCGGACAGGTTCGCCCGCAGGGAATTCGGATTCATGTTCTTCGACAAGAACTTCGTGCAGAGGCACCTCTCGTTCAGCACCCCCGAGGAGCTCCGCAGATACATGCAGGGCAATGTACCAGCGCACAGCTACTACTCGACCTCCTACTACCGCAAGCCCGACGCTCCGGTGATGGAGGACAAGGAATGGCTGGGTGCGGAGCTCATCTTCGACCTGGATGCGGACCACCTCGACGGCGCCAAGGAGATGACCTACGCGCAGATGATCACCCAAATCAGGTCCGAGATGATCAACCTCGTGGATTCCTTCCTCCTCGACGACCTGGGATTCTCCGAGGACCAGGTCCACATAACGTTCTCCGGAGGAAGGGGATACCACGCACACGTCCGCACCCCTGATGTCATGGAGCTTGGAACCCATGAGCGCAGGGAGCTCGTCGACTACATCACCGGGACCGGCCTCGACATAGACTGGGTCTTCCCGTACAACCGGGTCGCCACATCCAAGGTCGTCACCGGCAGCGGCATGCGCACCAACGTGGCCAAGGACAGATTGATCCCTCCGGCCGATGCAGGAGGATGGAAGAAGAGGATGCGCAGAGGCCTGATGGACGTCGTCAACGACTTCTGCGACGGCGACGGGAAGGAGCTCAAGAGAGAGTATCCCAGCATCAAGAAGAGCGACATCAAGACCGTCTACAAGGCCCAGGAGGAGCTGAAGAAGGCCAGGACCGTCCTGTTCGACAAGAACAACATGGCCATGCTCTCCACCGCCACGCAGAACATGCTCGTCAAGATCATGAAGGAGGATGTGGCCTACCGCCTGTCGGGAGAGGTCGACGAACCCGTCACCGCCGACATCAAGAGGCTCATCCGTCTCCCCGGTTCCGTCCACGGCAAGAGCGGCCTGAGGGTCACCCCCATCACGAGAGCGGAGCTCACGGACTTCGATCCCCTTCAGATGGCGGTTCCCGAGGCATACACCGACGACCCCATCAAGATCACGATGAGGAAGCCTGCGGAGCTCGATATGAAAGGAGAGCACTTCTCTCTGAAAGGGGAGACAGAGGTCCCTGAATTCGCAGCGGTGTTCCTCATAGGCAGGAAGATGGCCGATTACGGATTCGCATCCGAAGAATCGCAGAGAACGAAGCTATTCTGAACATCTGGCACATATGGAAGGACCCCTCGGGGACCATCCCTTTCTTTTCTATATAATAAAAGAAACGCGAGCAAATGCTTTATTAAGTGGTTGCGAATGCCGAAACCAAGGTAATCACTATGAAAGCATTCCGTGTCACTGGAACCTATGCAGACCCCAGGCAGATCAGGCAGCCCTTCTCCGTCGAGATGGCAGCCGAGGACGAGGCCGCAGTCAGAGAGAAGGCCGTCTCCACCATCGGCAGCAAGCACAAGCTAAAGAGGTGGCAGATCGACATCACCGATGTCTCCGAGATCCCCGCCGACCAGGTCGTCAACCACGTCGTGAAATACCAGATCGGTGAGTGATCGTGGACGACAACGAGCTCCGTCAGGCCCTGGCCCTGATGGAAGCCTACAAGGACAGAGTCGAGGCGTTGACTCGCCAGGTCCAGGTCCTGCGCATGTCCCTCGACGAGGTGTCCCTTGCCCTGGAGGCCGTCAAGGCGTTCAAGGATGCGAAGGAGGGGGACGAGATCATGGTCCCCGTCGGCGCGTCCTGCTACATACCCGTGAAGGTCACTGCAAACAGGACCGTCATCACGGGAGTCGGTTCCGGCATCTCCGTTCAGAAGACGTCGGACCAGTCCATCGACTATCTCGAGGGCAACACCGCGGAGATCTCCGAGGCCCTGAAGAAGTCCATGGAAGCACTCAACGAGGCCCAGCAGAGCCTCGCAACCATGTCCGATGCCGTCCAGCAGGAATACGCTGCGAGACGCCAGGCGGGCGCAAACATCCAGTGAGGTCGGGATCATGTTCGAGTCTCTGAAAGCCAAGATGAAAGGCCTCTTCTCGAAGGGCGGGAAGCTCAAGGAAGAGGATGTGTACAAGCATGAGGAGACCGAACAGATTCCGGCACCCCAGCCTCCCGTTCAGCCTTCGGAACCGAAGGTTGAGGAGGTGAAGGTCCCGGAGCCCGTCTCACAGCCGGAGCCCAAGGCCGCACCCGCACCTGCTCCCGAACCCCCGAAGGAGGAGCCGAAGCTCTCCAGGAAGGAGATGCTGAAGCTCAAGAAGCAGGAGAAGAAGGAGGCCAAGCACCACCGCGAGACCACCGAGGCCCCCGTCGGAGACTCCGGGAAGAGGATCAAGGAGGACCCCCTCGACGAGATCCTGAACGAGCTGGAGATCATCCTCCTCGAAGCAGACGTGGCGTATCCCGTCGTCGAGGAGATCAAGGCCGGCGTGCGCGAGAACCTTGTCGGGAAGAAGTACGACCGCTCCTACACCCTGGAGCAGGTCGTGGAGCTCGCGATCAAGGACGCCGTCAGGGACGTCCTCAAGATAAACGAATTCGATTTCGACGGATGGCTCGCCAAGCAGGAGAGACCCACCGTCGTCATGTTCGTCGGCATCAACGGAACCGGGAAGACCACCGCCATCGCGAAGATCGCGAACCGTATCATGAAGAACGGGGAGACGGTGGTCCTCGCGGCCTGCGACACCTTCAGGGCGGGCGCCATCGAGCAGCTCACCTACCACTCCGAGAAGCTCGGGTGCAAGATCGTCAAGCAGGATCACGATGCGGATCCGTCGGCCGTCGCCTTCGATGCGATAGAGCACGCCAAATCCAAGAGGAAGGACGTGGTCCTCATCGACACCGCCGGCAGGATGCAGACCAACAACAACCTCATAGAGGAGATGAAGAAGATCGTCAGGGTCGCCAAACCCGATCTGAAGGTCTTCGTCGGCGATTCCCTCGCCGGCAACGATGCCATCGAGCAGGCCAAGGTCTTCGATGCCGCGGTCGGGATCGATGCAATCATCCTCACCAAGATCGACACGGATGCCAAGGGAGGTGCGGCGCTTTCCATCGCCCACACCATCAACAAGCCCATCGCATTCGTCTGCAACGGTCAGGAATACGACGATATCGTCAAGTTCGACACCGAATGGATGATCGACAGACTCTTCAGCGACGAGTGATCACTGCAGACAGAGCCTGTGGATCAGGGTCGCGTAGACCTTCGCATCGATCAGGATATTCTCCACAGGCACGTGCTCGTTCGGTGCGTGG
>LVVU01000061.1:0-6875 GCA_006954465.1 Candidatus Methanoprimaticola hominis | reverse complement strand
GCCATACGTAGGCGTCCAGTCCCTTCTGGCGGAAGAAATTGGCGCATGTTCCGCCTCCGATCCCTACTCCGACCGGTCTCTTCCCGAGAACGGATCCTATGGAATCCGCCAGCGCCTGGAAAGCCTCGTTGTCGGTGGACGAGGGTCTGCCCGCGTCATGCCTCTCGATGATCTCGATGCCTATCTTCGCACCTGTGGAACGCTCGTAGGAGGCTGCGATATCCTTCGCCATGGCGATGACGTCGTCGATAGGATACCTGGGCAGCAGGCGTATGTCCATGCAGAACTCGTCGTAACCGGGGATGGTGTTCACGTTCTCGACGGTCGCAGGCCTCTTGGTGGGCTCGAACGTGGATGTCCTCCCGACGAAGGACGGGTCCTCGTCGGAGAACGCCTCATGGAAAGATTCCATGAGATCCATCAGCAGGAGCGTCGAGACCTTGTAGGCGTTGATCCCGAATTCGGGCGTGGAGCCGTGGGTGGTCTTCCCTTCGATGGTGAAACGCAGCCACAGCATGCTCTTCTCGGCGACCTCGATGTTGCTTCCGTCACGGGAACCCCAGTCGGGGACCATTATCACATCGTCCTTGGTGAAATAGCCGTGATCGAGGAGATATTCGATACCCATCTTGCTCGTGGTCTCCTCGTCCGCCACATAGGCTATGCCTATGGACATGCCTTCGAGCTCCTCGCCCAGGAACGGCCTGGAGGCGAACATCGAGGATATCACCGACTGACCGTTGTCCTCCGTCCCCCTTCCGTAGATGCTGCCGTCCTTCAGAACACCCTCGAACGGAGGGGTGTCCCATTCCGCCGGATCCCCAGCAGGGACGACGTCGATATGGGAGACGATCCACAGGGTGCCCTTCCTCTTCCCCTCCTTCCTCGCCAGGATGTTCGGTCTCATGACGGACGGATCCGTCTCGTCCGGAACATCGACCCTCATGACGGAATCGAACCCTGTGAGCTTGGATTGGAGATAATCGGCCTTCTCCCCCTCTCCGACACCGCCGTTGACGGGTGCCAGGGCCGGATAGCGGATCATCCCGATCATCGTGGATATGATATCATCGGTGCTTCCGTCTATCTCTTTCAGTACGGCCTCGAGGGACTTCATACGCCGTAATAGTCCGCAATGTTCTAATTTGTAGCGTTCGGAAAGAAGGTGCGGGTCTCCCGTCCCCGAACAGGACGGGAGGCCTCGTCGGAAATCGTTTACGGATGGGAAGTGCGATCACTCGCGCTTCACGATCATCGTGACAGCGTTTCCTCCGCCGAGACAGAGGGTGGCGAGTCCGGTCTCCTTGTTCCTGTCCTGCAGGGCGTAGAGGAGGGTGGTGATGACACGGGCTCCGGAGCATCCGATGGGGTGTCCGAGGGCGACGGCTCCACCGTTGACGTTAAAGATTTCATCGGGGACGTTCAAGTCCTTCTTGACGGCGCAGGATGCGGACGCGAAGGCCTCGTTGTGCTCGAAGAGGTCGATGTCGTCGATGGTCATACCGGCCTTCTCCAGAACGTGCCTGGTGGTGGGTATGGGAGCCTCCATGATGTACTCGGGCTTGACTCCCCTCTCTCCGTAGGCGACGATGGATGCCAGAGGCTTGCAGCCGTGCTCCTCGGCCCACTTCCTGGAGGTCACGACGAGAGCGGACGCTCCGTCGCTGAGCTGGGATGAGTTTCCGGCGGTGACGATCCCGTCCTTCTTGAAGACGGGCTTGAGCTTGCCGAGCCCCTCCATGGTAGTGTCCTCCCTGACCCCCTCATCGCTGTCGACAACGGTGTCGCCCTTCTTGGAGTGGATGGTGATGGGGAGGATCTCCTTCTTGAACTTGCCCTCCTTGGCGGCCTTGGCGGCTTTCAGGTGGGATTCCATGGACAGCCTGTCCGCATCCTCCCTGGTGACGTTGAACCTCTCGGCGACGATCTCGCCGGTGAATCCCATGTGCTGGTTGTTGAAGATGTCCCAGAGTCCGTCGTGGACCATGGAATCGACGACCGTCTGGTCGTTCATCCTGTATCCCCACCTGGCACCGGGCATGAGGTAGGGGGCGTTGGACATGCTCTCCATTCCTCCGACCACGAGGGCTTCGTACTGCTGGGCCTTGATGGCATCGGCGGCGAGCATGGCGGCCTTCATTCCGGATCCGCAAACCGCATTGACAGTGAAAGAACCGATCTCGACGGGGAGGCCCGCTCCGATGGCGGCCTGCCTGGCGGGGTTCTGACCGAGACCCGCTCCGAGAACGTTTCCCATGATACACTCCTGGATATCGGTGGGCTGAAGGCCGGCACGCGAGACCGCTTCCTTGACGACCATGGTTCCGAGCTCCGTGGCCTTGAATCCTGCGAGTGCCTTTCCGTATTTTCCTATAGGCGTCCTTACAGCGCTGACAATGACTGCTTCATCCATGGGATAATCCCTTCCGGACGCTTCCATGGTCGGACATTATAAAAGATTGTCGATGGTCATATACGACCATTGACGAACTCAACAGGTTGCATCAAACCCATCCTCTTCAGAGGCTTGGAGAGATGACGCCTCGCAGCCGTAGGCGGTTCGTACCATCCGGGAACGATGTTCCTGCGGACAGGGACCGTCACAGGCTCGTATGAGACGGTCTTGCATTTCTTGCACTTGTACTTCCCGTTGCTTCCGGTGGATTTCATCGTCCTGGAGCAGATGGGGCATACGGGATTGGACACCTTCCGATACTCCTGGACGGTGGAGATCACATGGATCTTCTCCAGATTCAATGTCCGGGGTTCATCTCTGAGCTCGCCGACGACCTCGATGACATCCCCCGGATCCAACCAGTCCACGGCGAATCTGAATTCCTTGGAGGGTTCGTACGCCGCACAGGTGATCCTGCCGTATTCCGTATCGACATCGATGAAGACGTGACCTCCTTCGATGTGCTTCACATGCGAAGCCACGGTTCCCCTGATGATATACGATTGATTGGGAACGAGAGGCCCTCTGAGATTCCTTACGATATGGTCGTCCGTACCCTGATTGGTCAGGAAGACCATCCATCTGTCCAGAGGTTCGGTGGATATCATCTTCGATGCCTCGATGAGATCCTCCTCGGAATCCCCGCGGAGCCCGTACATCACGGGACACGGTGTGGAAGGCACCATCGCGACCTTGTTGAAACGATCCTCCCAGGAATTGAAGGTCGACGGATAGGAATGATCCATATCCCTTATGGTCGACGGATCGAAGATGCGTTCGGTGCCCCATCTCTCCTGAGGGCGATAGGCGAGAAGCTCGAAAGTCGTATCCCTGGGCCTCCATGCCATTCCGCAGGTGCATCCGATGAGACCGCGTCCGCAACCGATCTCGTACGTCGATCCGGAGATCCTCTTTATCTCCGGATCCACGATCCCGCGGTTCAGGATCGTTCTCACTCCTCTCCAATAGAATTCCTGAGAGGGTTTGATATGGGATATCAGAAGACCGGGGTCGGCCTCCTCCTCATGATACCTCTCCATCAGAGGGATAATCCTGGATCTCATCATCTCGGGATCGGGCTCCCATTCGGTCTGATCGTCAAAGCAGCGTATCTCACGGTCGCCGATCATACCGATGAATCTGCTCCTGCCGGTTCCATGACCGAATCTCATGACGAGAGCACCGTTTCCACGGGTCTTCCATGGAGTAGCAGGGTTCAAACGAACGAGACGCGGATTGCCGATGAGATCGAGGTCATCGAATTCCCTGATGATCTCGGTCGCAAGGAACGTCGTGCAGTTCCCGTGCATCGAATCGGTATCATCCACAGCCACGTACATCCTGATCGCATCCCTTATTGGATGATCGATAGTTATGTCCTTCGAGACTGGTCAGCATCTCGACGAAGAATATGCTTCCGTCTTCCGAGAAAGAGCCTTTCAGACCGTAGTACCCGAGATCCACAGGAGACAGTCTGGAGAAGCATCTGATCTGACTGTCGACCGTATCGATATAGAATGTGAAACCGTTGGATGATCCGCGGATGTCGTGGACGATACCCGTGATATCGTAATTCTCGTCTTCTTCACCTTCCGAGAACGTTACGAAGAGGACCGCTACGAGGACAACAGCCAATCCGACTGCGGCATATCTTTTCGATGACATACCGGATGTCTGTGTTCATCTGGAATAAAAAGAAGGGGTGTGCATGCAGAGCTGCGGACCGTCTTCCGATCCGCTATCCCCCCCACCCCTCCATTTCCACTGGAAACGGAAAAAGGGGAATGGGTGTTTTCAGAAAGCGGTTCCGAGCACGTAGAGAATGCCGACGAAAGCAACGATTCCGAGCACACAAGCACCGATTACAAGCCAACCTTTCATTTTTGATACCCCTTTTTGCAGGTTAAACCAACAATATCGTTCAGATATAAAAACGAAAATCAGAGCTGTTCGGCGAGAGCCGAAAAAATCTTCAATTTCCAGTGGAAATCGGATTCGTCGATACTGTTATAAATGAAATATCGTTCAGTGGAAATAGCGGTGGTTCCATTGGAAAACGAGGATAACATATTCACTCAATATGTCAAGACGAGACACAAGCTGGTGAAGAATTCCAAGATCCTCCAGACCACATACATTCCTGACAAACTGCCACATAGAAAAGACAAGATCGATTCGATCGTGGAGATCATCGCTCCTGCTTTAGGCGGAGACAAACCATCCAACATCCTCATCGTAGGAAAGACAGGAACCGGGAAGACGGCTGTGATGAACTTCATCGGAAAGGAATTGAAGAAAGCCGATCCGAATGAGAATAATATCTGCTTCATCTATGTGAATTGCGAAGTGAACGATACTCCGTACGGAATCCTGTACAGCATCTCGAATCAAATCATCAAGGATATCAACAACAAGATCCCGTTCACAGGATGGAGTCTTGATAAAATCCTCTCGACTCTGACCGAGATCATCGACAGAGAGAACAAGATCTTCATCGTGGTTTTGGATGAGATCGATAGATCAATTCAGAAGAATGGAGATGACATCTTCTACTATCTCACCACAATCAATGAAGTTCTTCAGAGTTCCAGGGTTTCGATCATCGGAATCACGAACAATGCGAAATTCACAGAACTCCTCAGTCCGAAGATCAAGAGCAGATTGGGAGAGGAGAAACTCGTTTTCCCTCCCTATAATGTAGAACAATTACAGGATATCCTTTACAACAGAGCTTCGCTCGCTTTCGATGATGGAATCCTCGATGATGATGTCATTCCATATTGCGCTGCTCTCTCTGCTCAGGAGATGGGGGATGCTAGAAGAGCATTGGAGCTTCTCAGGATTTCTGCAGAGATCGCAGAGAGGAACGGAGACAGCAAGGTCACTTCTGCTCATGTCCGTTCCGCTAGAAGCAAGATCGAGGTCGATGCGATTGTCGAAGTCATCAAGACTCTCACGATACAATCTAAGATCCTTCTCATGGGTATCATCAAGAACAGTGAGAAGGGTCTCACAACGATGACGACCGGAGATGCTTATTCTTCTTACAAATCGGTCTGCGAATGCATCGGTCAATCCATTCTCACTCAGAGGAGGATCACCGGTCTGATCCAGGAATTGGATATGCTCGGAGTCGTTCACGCGAGGATCAAGTCCAATGGAAGGACCGGTCGTACCAAGGAGATCGAACTCTGTATTCCTAAAGATATCATCGAGATGGTGAAATCCGACGAGCTTTTCACGGAATACAAGCCCCCCAAGCAGACGACTCTGATGTGAGCATACCCCTTTCCGAGTTCCAGTGGAAATGAAGGGGTGGGGGGGTTGGAATCACTCCTTCTTCCATTCCTTGCACTTGGATACGTTCCTCTCGGTGTTCGAGACGAATCTGTAGACAGCGAAAGCGTCTATCAGTATCAGGAAGCTGAAGACCAGGACGATCTCCATAATCAAAGAGGGAAGACTGTTCGGAACATGGGAAACGTGGGTGTTCCCGTTCATGATCAGCTTGATGATTCCCATCCAGGGGATCTCCATAATAGGCACGGATCTGATATCATCCATGGCGATGGGATGATTGATGATACCTGTCGATTGATCGAATGTGATGTTGGTCACAGGATTGTCGCCCATGGTCAGGAATCCGCTGTTCTTCCCTAGACCATCCATATTGATGGTCGCCAGTTTTCCTCCGACTTGGATGAAGAGCATTCCTTTCAGGTCCGTGCAGTCCCTGTATCTATCGGTGCCGTCCGTTATGCAGTACCATTCGCCGCTGTATCCTCCCAATTCGGATGAAGACCATTTTCCGGTGCTTTCGTTGTAATCCAACCAGACTATGGCACGATGGATCACCGGGTTCTGACTGGAATCCCTGTTGTAGATTATGACGGATCCGTAGTCTCCGAATGTCTTCTTCCCCGTATTGGTTCCCTTCACGTAGCTGACGATGTCCTGTTTGGAGGGATCGGCGACGACCACGATGTCCCCGGTGTCGATCACTCCTATCTCGGAGCGTTCGTTGTCATGCTGCATGCTCTCAGACACGACGGAGCTGAAGGGGAGCGAGAAACCCGTGTAGACGACCAGAGCACCGTATCCGCCGATGATTATGATGGCGAACACGCCGATGATGGTGACGAGCGTCCTGGTCTCTTTGTTCACGCTTCTTGATGATACTTTAAGATATTTTACGTTAAGGGATGCTGGCTGCAAAATCTCCTCAGTATCGGCGGCTGCCGCGGGATTCCGGAAACGCCTATATATCATCCTTCTGCAATGCATCCGCCATGGACAGACCCAGCAATGACGAGTATTTCATGGAGATGGCCCGTCTGGTATCGACCAGATCCACCTGTCTGAGGAGGAAGGTCGGAGCCGTCATCGTCAAGGACAAGAGGGTTCTCTCCACCGGATACAA
>LVVU01000060.1 GCA_006954465.1 Candidatus Methanoprimaticola hominis | reverse complement strand
TGCTTGAATTTCCAGGTGTACACCATTGGTATTCCCCTTACTAGGGGATATAGTTTAAGAAGAATTTATTTTATTCGTTTCCTATAGGTATAGGAGGTCCGCCGGTCTCCCGGCGGGAATGCTTAAGGAAGTTTCGCGGAGAGGCGGCGCCGTCTCCGCATGGGGAGATAATCGTTAATCAGGCGCTCATCAGCATCTGCAGGGGGTAGGCTCCCTTGTACTGGGAGGTCTTGGGCTTGTCCGTCCTGGGCTGCCCTGCTCCTGCGAGGATGCTGCAGGCGAGGTCCGCGCTCTGCATGACGCTGGCCCTGATGCTCTCGTTGACATGGGCAAAGGCGCTGTCGAGCGTGATGTCGCTCATGAGTGTGATGATCTTGTCGTTCTCGACGCGGATGCTGTTCTCGCAGACGGTCTTGATGTGGTTCCATGCTTCGACGGCCTGCTTGGAGACTCCTTCGAACGAGAAGGGGTTGATCGCGATGGCGAACGTCATGGCGCCCTGGGCCTTCGCGATATCGAGGACGACGGGCATGGCACCGGAACCGGTTCCCTTGCCGAGTCCGCCGATGACGAACACGACGTTGTATCCGGCGAGGGCCTGGCGGATCTCATCCTTGTGGATGTCCGCGCATCTCTTGCCGAGGATCTGCTCGCCCCTGGCGCCCTCTCCATGAAGGACATCCTTGCAGATGTACAGCTTCTCGTCGGCAGAGGTCTTGCCGAGTGCGACCTTGTCCGTGTTGATCGCTATGGTGTCGATAGGGCACATGGTCTCGTAGAACGTGCTGACAACATTGCAGCCGGCACCGCCTACGCCGACGACCACTACGCGCGGCTCGACCGCGATCCCGTTATCCTGTACGACCATCTGGTTCACCTTGTTGACTTGATGTAATGAGTTTGATCTGCACCAGGCCGACTCTCCGCAGAGCGGTCCCATCCGAATCGGCCGGTGCAATTCCCATCCCCTTTTTCTTCACTTGAGTGCAGCGTTCCTCTGGGCGGTCCTGAAGGAGTCGGCGTATGCCTCCTCCTCGACCGTCGCGGGCACGATCTTATCGAGCACGCACTTCCTGACGAACTCCTCCTCGTTCAGGCATATCCCGCGCTGAACGATTCCCTGGAGCGCATCCATCTGGAGGTCGCTGAAGCGGACGAAGATCCCGCTTTCCGACGCGTTGTTCGAGCCACCGTTCCTCTGGGAGGCGATGTACCCGCGGATAGCGTCGCGGATGAAGTCGGATCTGTTCCCTATGTCATGCTCATCCATGAAGTCCTCCATCATCTGGATTTCCTCAGGTCCCATCCTGAGCGTGACCTTGGTCCCGTCGTCCGTCATACTCCATCCATCCTGGTAATGGTGCTATATCCCATCCGCACCTTACAATGGAATGATGTCTTACGCGATATTTAAAACTTGTCCGACAACGTAAGACAACCGNNNNGCATTCGTCCGACACGGACAGACGAAGTCTGGTCTATCCTGGAATTCGTTGTGGAAACGGGCTGCTCCGCCCATGTTCTACCATACTAGTTCTGTTATAGATATAGGTAGCGACCGTGGTCCGTCAGGTTTGTCCGACAAGACTGCGGATGCCGAGCATGACAGATCCCCCTAACATCGGAGGCCTGTCGGACAGGCATATCTGACACGACCTCTCGACACGTCGGACAGCCCCGGAACTTGTCGGATCGGAGGATGGCGCATCAACAGGCGGGATGTCATCCAGCCCAGGAGCATCGTGAAGGCGGCATCCCGGTACCATAGGTATTAATGGACTCTCCCTATGCGCGTGCGTATATAGGGGTTCGAAATGGCGAACGACTACGGAAGCATGGAAGCCAAATGGCAGGCCCGTTGGGTCGAGGCAGGCCTTGACAAATCCGAGAGGATCGACGGCAAGCCGAAATTCATGATCATCTTCGCGTATCCCGGGGTCACGGGATACCTTCATGTCGGACATCTGCGCGGATACACCTACGTGGATGCCATCGGCAGGTACAAGCGCATGACCGGGTACAACGTCCTCTTCCCGGTCGGAACCCACGCCACCGGGAACGGAGGCATCAGCCTGGCCACCAAGATCGCCAGGAGGGACGAGAAGACCGTCGACTACCTGGAGAGGAACGGCTGTCCGCCCGAGAAGCTCGACGAGCTCAAGGACCCCATGTCCGTCGTCGAGTTCTTCAACCAGGTCTATGTCAACGATTATTGGAAGAGATTCGGGTTCCTCGCCGATTGGAGGAGGTTCACCTGCACCCTGTATCCCGATTACTCCAGGTTCATCCAGTGGCAGTTCCACAAGCTCAAGGATGCCAACCTGCTCATACAGAAGCCCTACTACGCGCCGTTCTGTCCTTCATGCGGGCCGGTCGCCGTGGACCCCTCCGAGACGGACATCTCCAAGGGCGGCAAGGCCGAGACGCAGGAGTACACCCTTCTGAAGTTCAAGCACGGGGACGAGTACCTCATCGCCGCAACGCTCAGGCCCGAGACGGTCTACGGACAGGTCTGCTTCTGGGTGAACCCCGAGGTGGAGTACAGGAGGATCAGGAAGGACGGAGAGACATGGATCGTCTCCCCGCAGGCCGTCGAGAAGCTGTCCCTCCAGAAGTACGGCATCGAGGAGATCGGCTCCATCCCCGGATCCGAGATGATCGGATGGATGTGCGAGGCGCCCATGATCCACAGGGAGATTCCTGTGTTCCCGGCCGCCTTCTGCAACCCCGACGTCGGAACCGGGCTGGTAACCTCGGTCCCCTCCGATGCTCCGGACGATTGGATCTCCCTCGAGGCGGTCAAGAAGGACCCCGCCCTTAAGGAGAGGTACGGCCTCTCCCAGGAGCTCATCGACTCCGTCGTTCCGATATCGATCATCGACATCAAGGGCTACGGCGACTTCCCCGCCCAGGACGTCATCGGACAGATGGGCATCGAGAAGCCCGGGGACCCTAAGCTGGTCGACGCCAAGAAGCAGGTCTACAAGGACGGCTACCACATGGGCCGCATGAAGGACGTCTGCGGACCGTACGCCGGCATGCGTGTCGAGGAGGCCAAGGACAAGATGCGCCAGGCCATGCTCGATGCCGGAGAGGCGGAGCCGTTCTACGATCTCACGGAGGAGGTCGTCTGCAGGTGCGGACGCCGCGTCCACATAAGGAGGATCGACGACCAGTGGTTCATCAACTACGCCGACCCCGACCTCACGGAGAGGACCAAGGAGCACGCCAAGGAGATGAATCTGAACCCGCCCGAGTTCGCCGACAACGTCCAGGGCATCCTCGACTGGTTCAGGGAGAGGGCCTGCGTCAGGCTCGGCAACTGGCTCGGAACCAGGTTCCCCTTCGACGACAAATGGATCATCGAGGCGATCTCCGATTCCACCCTGTATCCGGTATACTACACCATATCCCTGTATGCCAACTCCGGACAGATCAGGCCCGAGCAGATGACCATCTCGTTCTTCGATTACGTCATCCTCGGAAAGGGCGACATCGCCGAGGTCTCCGGGGAGACCGGTATCTCCGCGGACCTCCTCGACAAGATCAGGAAGGACGTTGTCTACTGGTACCCGCTCGATATCAATCTGGGCGGCAAAGAGCACATGACCGTCCACTTCCCCGTGTTCCTGTTCAACCACCGTGCAATCCTCCCGGATTCGATGCAGCCCAGGGGGATCACAGTCAACTGGTACGTCACCGGCAAGAACAGCGACAAGATCTCCAAATCCAAGGGAGGGGCCCAACCCATCCCCGGAGCAGCAGCGAGGTTCGGTGTCGATGCAATGCGTCTCTACTACGCGCACGTCGCATCCATGTTCGTGGATGTCGAATGGAGCGAAGAGACCGTCCTGACATACAAGCAGAGGGTCGACCGCGTCTTCGGAGCTGTCAGCGACCTCGTCTCGAAGGAGTCCGATTCGGTTCCCTGCGAGATGGACGCATGGCTGCTCTCGAGGTTCAACAGGCACATTCAGGAGATCCGCGCCGCCATGGACAAGTACGATCTGAGGCAGATGTGCACAACCGTCTACTTCGACATGCTCAACGACATCCGCTGGTACACCAGGCGCGGCGGCTGCAACAGGGAGACCATCAATCAGGCCCTCAGGATCTGGATCCAGGCCATGATGCCCGTCACCCCCCATACCGCCGAGGAGCTGTGGGAGACCGCCGGGTTCGAGGGGCTCGTCTCCGCGGGACAGCTGCCCGAGGCCGACGAATCCGTCATCTCGGCCGCTTCCGAGCACGGCGAGGACATGATCCGCGACCTCATGTCGGACATCACCGAGATCAGGAAGATCGCCGGCATCGATGCGAAGCACGTGGTGCTCTACACCTCCCCCGAATGGAAGAGGGAGGTCATGAGACGCGCCGCCGCCATGAAGGAGGCCGGAGAGCTCAGCGTGCCCGGTCTGACCAAGGCATGCATGTCCGACGAGGCCATCAAGAAGAACGGCAAGGCCGCCTCCGAACTGGCCAAGAAGGTCGCCATCGACTTCTCCAGGTCGGATCTCGCACAGTGGGAGCCCGTGTACTCGTCCGACGAGTTCGCTCTTCTAGATGGAGCCAAAGCCTTCCTGTCCGACGAGTTCGGACTGCAGATCGATGTATACCCCGCCGATTCCGAGGGCCTCTACGATCCCCAGAACAAGGCGAGGCAGGCGGCTCCCGGAAGGCCCGCCATCCTGCTGGAATGAGCATGTTCATAGACATCGCGAGGTCCAGGCACAGCTGTCGCGAGTTCACGGACGAACCCCTTTCCGATGAGGAGAGGGAGCTCATACTGGAGGCGGGCGACCTCGCCCCCTCCTCCCGCAACCGCAGACCGGTTAGGCTGTTCCCGGTGGTGGACATCGGGACTATCAGGAGGCTGGCCAGATGCAAGGATTCCGGCACCAGGGCCCTGGAGACCGCCACGTTCGCGGTCATCGTCGCAGCCGATCCGAATGTAGCGGACACATGGGTGGAGGACGCGTCGATCACCACCATCATGATGCAGCTGGAGGCCGAGGACCTCGGTCTGGGCTCCTGCTGGATCCACATGAGGATGCGGACCGTCGACGGCCGCTCGTCGGAGGATGCCGTCAAGGAGGTCGCCGGTCTCGACGACGGACTGTGCGTGCTCGACGTCGTCGCATTCGGCAGGAAGGCATGATCCTCCTTCCGATATCCCCTTCCGATAAAGAGGCCGTCCGGCAGCTATATCTGGAATCGTTCCCGGAGCACGAGCGCGTCCCCCCGGAGAAGCTGGAGGCCCATCTCCTCCGCGTGGATGCCGAATGGCTCGGCATCTACGACGACGGGTTCCGCGGGATGGTCTACCTGCTCTTCAACCGGGATGTCCTGTTCATACTGTATCTGGCGGTGGATCCGTCGTCCAGGGACATGGGATACGGCTCATCGGCGATCGAGGCCGTTCTGGAGCGTCATCCCGGCCGCAAGACGTACCTCAACATCGAGCCCCCGGACGAGGAATGCGGGAACAGGGAGCAACGCATCAGAAGACAGGAGTTCTACTTAAGGAACGGATTCGTCCCCTGTGAGAAGCGTCGGACCTCCGACGGCGTCTTCCTGACGATGTGCTACAGGGACCGCATCACCAACGAGGAGATCGAGAGCTTCGCCAGGGATGCTGGATTGGACATCCTCTTCGGCTACGGAGAGCGACCGGGGTCAGCTCCATCTCCTGTACAGCCTGTGATCGAGTCCGATCTGGTCCAGGCACCTCCCCACCACGATATCGATGATATCGTCAACGGACGAGGGGCGGGGGTAGAATCCGGGATTGGCATCCATGATCACCACTCCGAGTCTCGCCAGCTTCAGTTCGTTCTCGAGCATTATGGCGCTCTTGGGGGATTCTCTGACGAGGAGGATGAGCTTCCTCCCCTCCTTTATCGCGACCGATGCGGCGCGTGTGATGAGGGTATCGGCGATCCCGTTGGCGATCTTGGCCACGGTGGATTCGCTGCAGGGGGCGATGATCACGGCATCGAAGGAGAAGCTCCCGGATGCGATGGGCGCGAACATATCGGAGTCGTCGTAGGACTTGTCGGCCAGGGATGCGACCTGGTCGGGATACATGTCCGTCTCTGCCGTCAGTATCTTCTTCGCGGTCTCGGACATGACGAGATGCTTCTCGCCCTCGAGCTCCTGAAGCAGACGGACACCGTACATCGAACCGGACGCACCGCTCATCGCTAGAACTGTTTTCACAACCTCATGATACGGGCAGGAGGATAAATATGGTTCTTTTGAGAATCGGTATATGAGGGGATCGGACCGATGAAATCGTTGGTGGATATCACGGACAGGCGTTTTGCATTGGTGCTGGTGGACATCCAGAGCATGTTCACCGACGAGACTCCGGGACTGGGAGAATCGATCGTCACGAGGATAGGGACGATCAACGATGCCGTGGAAGGATTCAGAAGGAGCGGGTTGCCGGTGGTGTACATCCGCTACGAGGGCCTGGACCATTCCGGTCAAGAGATCGATCCGGAGAGGACCGGCTTTATCGACGGACTCCTTCAGCCCGAAGCGGGAGAGCACATCATCGGGAAGATCGAGATGGATGCCTTCCTCGGGACGGATCTCGAGGATATCCTGAAGGATAAGGGATGCGACAGCGTCCTGATATGCGGGATGGTGGCCCAGTACTGCGTCCTGGCGACCTACTTCGGAGCATTCCAGCACGGATTCTCTCCTTACATGCTGGAGAACGGGATCTGCTCCACGGATGAGGAGAACGTCAGGGCCGTGGAGCACATCACCAAGACGCTATCGATGGAGGAGCTCCGCGGGAACCGGTACTTCCGTTCAGACCGATGAGGCGGATGGACCTAGGGGTTGCCCCTTCAGTCCATCGCCGAGTTGATGGCGATCTCGGAGATGTCCATGGAATACTCCGCGATCCTCTTGACGGATCCCGCGATGAGCTCCGCGGCCATCGCCGGCTTCCCGGTGAGCTCGTCGGCGGAATCGCTGATCTCCTTCGATCTGGCGACAAGCTCCTCGCCGCGTTCGATGCATTCGTTGGCGGCGAGCATGTCCTTCTTCGACCATGTTCCCACCGAGTCTACCACCAGTGCGATGGCCTTCCTTCCGGTGGAGAGGATCTCCTCATCCAGCTTGGTCGGATCGTCGATCAGAGGTTTGAGATTGGTCGCCAAGAGGACCCCGTGGTCGCCAATCCTCTCGAGGGCGCGGCTGATCCCGCTGCACCTGGAGATCTCGCACAGGTTCATCCCCATGCGGCGGGAGATCGTGATGTCCTTCTGGTGGATGTTCACCTGACGGGATATCAGCCAATCGATCCTGTCTACCTCCCGGTCCCTGTCGGACATGCCTTCCAGAAGTGATGGGTCCCTGGACTCGAGTCCGTCCATGGTGTCGTTCAGCATGTTGCGCACGAGCACCTTCATCCTCTCGATGGACTTGTTCGGCTTCATCTCGCCCTGGTCCATGAGATCGTTTATGACGATGCTGTCGTCGTTCTCCTCCATGATCTCCAGGCCGATGGCGGTCTGTGCGAACGCGGATGCCGTGCTGGCAGCCATGCTCGACAGAATCGTGGACGATCTCAGAACGATCGAGTCGTGTCCCGCGATGTAGGCTCCGACCAGCATCCTGTAGAGGAAGTCGCGGTCGGTTATGCTGTCCACATCGATGTACTTCACCGAACTGGCCGAGGGGGATTGCTCTCCTCCGGGGTAAAGAACCATGCTGCCATCGGGCTGAGGCTGCAGGCCCACGGTATCGTTCTTCTTCAGACCAACCGAATCGGCCCAATCCTTCGGGAGCGTGATCATGAAGGAGGAACCTCCGGTGATCTGAATTCTTCTGAGATCCATTTTTCTCGCGGGACTCGTATCCATGGTATTAATTATGAAATCGATTCATGGATTATATATTATTCTATATTGAATATATAGGCTCGGTACTTATATGGCGGTTCTCAATAGCTGCCGGAATCCTCCGTCGAATCGTTCGCAGATCAATATTGATTGGAATTGCGAACGAGCTTCGAACTTCTCTATTTGGCATTATAATCACTATAATAGCAATGTCGACACGATATCTCTATATAAAAAGACTATAAAAAGCCTCCATATTCTATGTAAAAATATATAGCAAATATATTGATATGAATAGATACAGATATTCTATCGACTAACTATATACACAGATTGAGGATAATCGTCTCCTGAGGTGTAAATACCTTGGACAAGAAGATAATGGCAGTCTGTGCCGTAGTCATTCTGTTGAATTTTCAGTGAGCTCGTCCTGATCCGTAAAAGACGAGTTTTCTCCGTTTCTTTCCATCGATTCTATTTCGGACCCCGGGGCTCGTGCAGATGCT
>LVVU01000059.1 GCA_006954465.1 Candidatus Methanoprimaticola hominis | reverse complement strand
TTTCTTACAGAGTCTTTATTACACGAAGTTAGAGAGTAATACGGATTCAGAATACGTATGCACCAACGGTACCAACTCGCATGTCACCTAGCTTGTTCCATTTTTGTACATTTCCAATACAATCGTCCAAATATTCAGAAAAGACTAGTCGTTTTAGACTTACACACTATCACATTTTCCGGGCAGAAGTCACCGATGATTAAGGAAAATAAGTGCCCAGCCCGAATTCTAGTATTAATAATTTTCTTCTCATTTCCTTACAGATTTACACAAAATCGACCCTTCCATGGCTAGATAAATACCAAAAGAGTAATCGAAAACGCATGAAAAGCCAAATCGAGGCTTCCATGAATAAGTCGTCTCAAAACCGACCGAGTCGACGACTTCTGCATCCGTCGTTACCGACATACGAACGGAATCAAAGGAAACTCACGATCAAATTGGCAATAGTGGCGATGACGGAAACGCCTAATGCGATCATGGCGATCCTGATCGTCGTATGCTCGTACTCGTTCCTTCCTTCTTTATAGATAGTCGAGTACGCGACCCTTGCCTTTCCGATTCTCAGCTCCATCTCCCTCTTCTTTTTCTCCAACCATTCCGGATCGAAACGATCCGAATAGAGGCTGATGAACGGATCGAAATACAATCTGTAGGATTCGGCTTTGACAAGGCCCTCACGAGCTATCTTCTCATGATTCCTGCTCTTTCGACGGACAGCCCCTTCCAGAGATGGTTCATCCCATCCCAGGATTGTTCCACGAATCGTAGGCTGGCTATCGTATCACAACGAGCATCGCAAACTGCGGAGGCGCACAGGATTCTTGAAGAGTCTTCCTATCGGCCCGGCACGGGCGCATAGCACCCCGTCACATACATAGTACTCCAGATACTCGGTCATGGAAAGAGCATCCAGCACTTCCGAATCGGATTCATCGACATATCTGCCCGGGTAGTACTTGGCAAAGACCCTCATCATTTCCTTACCCTCCATACCGGCACACATGATATGTCCTCCACACCTCCAACCGATGCCATGAACCGATCGATTGAATCACCCATCTGAATATGGATTGCGATACTGCTATAATGATTGATCGCCCCACGACACTATGGATACGGACCACTCGCTGAACCTCGAGTCCGACAGACGCTGACAAGACCCGGCCCGTGATCGGAACAGAAGCAAAAGCGCTATTATCGACCGGCCCCATCAGCATCCCGATGACAAGAGTATCCCCTTCGATCCTATCGGCAGACTTCTCCAGACTCGGCGAGGAGATCGCCAGGACAGACAAGGCCGGCGCAGACTGGATCCACCTCGATGTTATGGACGGGATGTTCGTCCCCAACATAACATTCGGACCTCCTGTGATCAAGGCCGTCAGAGGATACTCGGACAGATTCTTCGATGCGCACCTCATGATCGACGACCCCGTCAGATACGTCGACGCCTTCGCCGACGCGGGGTGCGACGCCATCACCGTCCACTGCGAAGCCGAAGGGGACATCCATGACGCGGTGCAGAGGATAAAAGAAAAAGGCCTGAAGGTCGGGATCTCCGTCAACCCCGAGACCCCCGTCGAGAGGCTCGTGCCCTTCCTCGATCAGGCCGATCTCGTTCTCATCATGACCGTCCACCCCGGATTCGGCGGACAGTCCTTCATCTCCGACTGCGTCCCCAAGATCTCCTTCGTCTCGGAATGGGCGGAAGCTCACGGAAAGGAGCTCGCCATCTCCGTCGACGGCGGCATCAACGACGACACCGCCCGCATCTGCGTCGAAGCCGGCGCCAACGTCCTCGTGGCAGGCTCCTTCCTCTTCAAGAAGACCGACATGGCCCCGACCATCGCCGAATGGCAGAGGCTCGGACCCAACAAGGGGTGCCGAGATGGGAGTGAATCTATCCCCCATTGTCGAAGCGACCCCCATAGAGCTCCCGGACCTCCGCGGGAAGACTGTCGCCGTCGACGCGTACAATACCATCTTCCAATTCCTCTCTATAATAAGGCAGCCCGACGGGAAGCCCCTGTCGGACGACCAGGGAAGGGTGACATCCCACCTCTCCGGACTCCTCTACAGGACGTCCAACCTCATCGAGAACGGCATCGAGCCCTCCTTCGTCTTCGACGGGAAGCCCAGCGAGCTCAAGGCCGGAACCATCGAGGAGCGCATCGCCCGGAGGGAGAAGGCCAAGATCGAATACGAGCAGGCCCTGGCCGAAGGAGACATGAAGAAGGCGTTCTCCAAGGCGCAGCAGACCTCCAGGATGACCCCTGAGATCCTAGCAACATCCAAGGAGCTCCTGACACTCATGGGCATCCCCGTCATCCAGGCCCCCAGCGACGGAGAGGCGCAGGGCGCATACATGTGCGCCAGGGGCGATGTGTACGCATCCGCATCCCAGGATTTCGATTCCCTCCTGTTCGGAGCCCCCCTCCTGGTGAGGAACCTCACCGTCTCCGGCAGGCGCAAGGTCCCCGGCAAGAGCATCTACAAGACCGTGACACCCGAGGTCATCGACTCCGACAGGATGCTCAGCGACCTGGGGATCACCAGGGAGCAGCTTGTTGACGTCTGCATCATGATCGGCACGGACTTCAACCCCGGGGTCCCTCGGATCGGTCCGAAGAAGGGCCTAAAGCTCATACAGAAGCACGGCACCCTCGAGAAGGTCATCGAGGCCGAAGGCTACGACATCCCCGGGTACGAGGACGTCCGCGAGATATTCCTCCACGGCCCGAAGTCGGAGGACTACGACGTCAGACCCAGGGAGGCGGACGCCGAAGGCGTCCTCCGGATGATGACCGACTACGGATTCTCCGAGGACCGCGTCAGAACCGTCCTGAACAAGATGGAATCCGCCCGCAAGGCGGAATCGGACAGGAAGAAGCAGAGGTCCCTGGACGCCTGGTTCCGATCGCGCCCTGACAGCGAGCTTCGAGAGCTCGCATCCCTCCGCGAACCTGCGGCTGAAGACGTCCCTGCAGCGCCTGTAGGTCCTGAACCTCCTCTCGGCGCTCTCCACGTCCCCGTAGACCTTCCAGCATCCGATGCACCTGCAGCATCTCCCTCCGTTCTCGATGTATCCCTTGACATCCTCCAACGGGTAATCGAGGAAGACCCCCACCTCCGGCGGCATGGACGGGCACAACGAGAAGCGGTCCGTGAGCTGCGAGACCATGCCGACGGCATCCGCCTTCGCGTATCCGTATCCTGCGAGGAAGGACTCCACATCCGGACGGGACAGGAGCTCCTCCAGCCTGTTGGGGCGGTAGACGTAGACGAGGCATCCGGAATCGTCGCTGCTTATGACGGATATCCTCACCCCGCGGGGCATCAGCATGATCTCCAGATCGTGCAGCTGCCTGCGGATGCCATGCAGGTCGGATCCCACTCTGAACATGCTTCCGCACTTCAGGCCCGCCAGAGTCGGCGAACAATGACGGACGACGCGCTGCTGCAGATCGGGTACGGAGGTTTCCGCCCGCCCAGGGCATGTCTCTAATATCGGGCGGACTGGCTCATGGATCTCTGTCTTGTTGTCGGAAAGTCCTCTTCCGCATTCCGCGCTGTCGTGGTTCTCCGACCTCATGGTAATTAGGCTATCCTAAATTGAGTATTTAATAATTAGGCTAACCTAACTCTGAGCAGGAGGATGTCGGGATCGTATTCGTGAAAAATCGGAATTCAATTCCGAAAATTCTTGAACATGGTCTCCGATAACACAACATGATCCCACGTACCATCCTTCCGGTCATAGAGGAGCGTCTTAGGTTCAAGCCGGTGACGCTCATAACGGGCGCACGTCAGTGCGGAAAGACCACGCTGTGCAAGCTGATCTCCGAGAAATACATGATGAACTACGTCACGTTGGCCGACAGGGCCGAGCGCAGGAGCGCGGAACTGGTTCCGGAACTGTTCCTTAAGCTGCACCCCGCACCGCTGATAATCGACGAGGTCCAGTACGTGCCGGGGTTATTCCAGGCCTTGGAGGAGATCGTAGACCGCGCCCTGTTCGAGGGGAAGGACTGCGCAGGCATGTACGTCCTCGCCGGCAGCCAGGTGTTCAGGCTCATGGAAGGCGTCACGCAATCCATGGTCGGAAGGATAGGAATCGTCGACATGGTACCGCTGAGCCAGAGCGAGATAGCGGAACGCGAGGAGATCCCGTTCGAGGTCGACCCGGAGACGAACATGCGCAGGTCGGGGGAATTGGAGTTCACGGTGGGATCATTCTATGACAGGCTGGTCCGCGGCTCGTATCCGGAGCTTTACGCCAAACCCGATATGCCCTCGTCCATGTTCTACTCCGATTTTATCTCCACATACATCGAGAAGGACGTGTCGCAGATCATCAACGTGCGGGACATGCTGAAATTCGAGGAGTTCATGGAGCTGACCGCATCCCTCACCGGACAGGAACTGGTGTACGAGAGCATATCCGATGCCGTCGGCATCGACGGGAAGACGGTGAAGTCGTGGATAGGGGTTCTGGAGAGGAGCGGGATAATCCATCTCCTCAGGCCGTACACGGACGGATCGCCCGTGAAAAGGATGACCAAGCGTCCGAAGATGTACTTCTGGGACACGGGTCTGGCATGCCATCTCGCGAAGGTCACGGATGCGGCATCGCTGAAGGCCGGATATCTCAGAGGACCGATGGTCGAGACGTACATCGTCAACGAGATCATGAAGAGCCATTGCAACAACGGAAGGAGCACCGGATTCCACTACTTCAGAGACCAAGGGAACGAGATCGATCTGGTGATGGCGTCCGACGGGGTGCTGACATTGGTGGAGTGCAAATCGGGAATGACCTACGATGCGAAGGATGTGAAGGCATTCGACAGACTGGACCATTCCCTGCTGAGGGTCGGCCCGTCCTGTCTGGTGTGCCTGACAGAGAAGATGTACCTGCTGAGGAAGGACGTGTACGCTTTGCCTGTGACATCCATATGAGCGGGGTTGCGGAGGTTCCTGCCGATCGTCCTGCATGCCGCTTTCAACCCTATATGTCCAAGCTCTAGCAGGAACGATTAACGCCGAGGATGCGATTCCTCGGAACATGCAGCCCTTCGCCGACGGACACGCCCATCCGGGGGAGATGATCGAGCCGTATCAGGACTACGGCGAAGCGGGGATCGTCCTGGGATGCGCCTCCAGGCCGGAGGACTGGAGGAATCTGGAGATGGTGGACGACCCGAAGGTCGTCCGCTTCTACGGGGTCCACCCCTGGTACGCCGGCGAATGGTCCGGATCCGTCGAGGAGATGCTGAGATCCCTGCTATCGAGGGATCCCCGCGCCGGGATCGGCGAGATCGGCCTGGATTCCCATAGAGGAGATGAAAGGAAGCAGATCCCCGTCCTGCGCAGGCAGCTGGGGATCGCCTCAGAGCTGGGAAGAGCTGTCTCCATCCACGACCTGGGATGCGAGAAGGTCCTGCTGGATATCCTGAAGGAGCTGAGACCGTCATTCCCCGTGGTCCTCCACGCCTTCTCTAGGGAATGCTACTCCAAGCCCTTCGCGGAGCTCGGATGCTTCATGTCTGTCAATCCGCGCATCCTGTCCCGCTCCCCGGAGAGGATATCCAGACTGATGGATTCCATCCCGGAGGACCTGCTGCTTCTGGAATCCGATACCCCTTGGACCCCGAAAGGGTTCTTAGGGATGCGTCGGTTCGCGGAGCAGCTGTCGGAGGCCTGCGGCATATCCGCGGAGAGCCTCCTGAAGACATCGTACGACAACGCCCGGAGGATAGCAGAATGGACCGTATGAGCGAGAGGACGTCGCTCCTCGTCGGAGACGAGGGCGTCGAGAGGCTGAGGAGGGCATCCGCCATCGTCGTAGGGAACGGTGCCGTGGGCGGATACGCCCTGGAGGGACTCGTGAGGGCGGGGATCGGACGCATCCGCACCGTGGACGGGGACGTGTTCTCGGAGAGCAACATGAACAGGCAGATCCTCGCCACCACCGGGACGGTCGGAAGGCCGAAGGCCGAGGTGGCCTGCGAGAGGGCCATGTCCATAAATCCCGACATAGACATCGAGGCCATGGAAGTCCACGTGGACGAGGACACCGTGCCGTCGATCCTCGAAGGGGACTTCGACATCCTCGTGGATGCCATAGACACCGTCAGATGTAAGGTCCTTCTTCTGCGCGCGGCATCGGAGAAGGGCATCAGGACGTTCTCGTCCATGGGAGCCGCCAGGCACATGAGGGTGGACACCGTCCGCATCGGACGGCTGTCGGAGACCCGCGTATGCCCTGTGGCCGCTACCGTCAGGAAAGGTCTGAGGGATGTCGATACATCGATGATCACCTGCGTGTACAACATCGAGCCTCCGATCAGATGCGACGGAGGCAGGGACGACCACGGGAAATCCGTTCTCGGATCGATGCCTACAGTACCGGCGGTCATGGGGATGACGCTCGCCAACGAGGCGATCAACCACATTCTCACGGTACCAGAAGATTTGTCGAACGGTACCTGAGAGCCCCCTATGTATTGAAACGGTGAAATAGAGGCTCGTCGCGTACTATGGGAGTACAAATGACCAGATCATGCAGAGATTACGGCCAGATAGTTCGTGACATGAGTGCGTCTCAGACGCTCGTCATCTACTGTCTCGGCACCTCTGAAGAACCGATGAGAGGTGATGTCGACCTCCAAACGCTGCTCTTCCTCTCTTCGATCGAACTCCATGATCTGTTCGAAGGAACCTTCGTCTTCCAACAACACGCGAACGGACCCTTCTCCGAACGCATCTTCGAGGATGTGACTGCTATTATCGAAGACGGGTATGCCTCCGGCTCCGATTTCAAACTCTCCAACGAATACAACTTTCCCAAATCGTGAAACTATACGAAACTCTTGGTTTTGAGCATTGTAACACCGATTTCTGACAATCCCGTTCAAAATCAGGCGATTTTACC
>LVVU01000058.1 GCA_006954465.1 Candidatus Methanoprimaticola hominis | reverse complement strand
ATGACAGGGACGGGTTGTGCGTATAATAACAGCTGTCTGTAATGTTTGTAATAGCTATTACTCGGAATCCACCAACTCGCATGTCACCTAGCTTGAAGATTTATCGAAAGGGAGGCGGTCCACGAGATCCTTCTGCGACACTCCGTTATGGTGGGACATCGCTCTGAGGATGAGCAGGTGATAGGGCTTGATGCGGGAGTCCCCCAGATACTTGGATACCATCGTGCGGCTCACGTTCGAAGCCTTCCTGGGGAATACCATCATGAGGTCGATGAGATCGTCGTTCTCGAAGACCATAATATCGTCCTCCGTATCTTGTTCGCTGTATATATGGGCGCACAAATGTCTCGATCGCATCGGTCGAGGACCTCTCCGGATCGAGGGCGCCCGCATCTTCGGCGATAGTCCTTTTTCCATCCTCGGCCATGCCATTACATGCATTTCATGGACCGTGTCCGCTCCGGAGTCCCGACCAGCAACGATGATATCGACGTGGACGAGCTGATGGCCCTTCTGGACAGGGCCAGAGGGCTCTGCGACAGGTTCAACACATATTCGGGTCCGAAGGAAGGGCGCACGAGGATCCTGGAGGAGCTCTTCGGTCAGGAGCTGGACGAAGGCGCGGAGATCAATCCGTCCTTCCGCTGCGACATCGGGACCAACATCCATCTGGGAAAGCATCCGCGCATCAACTACGACTGCGTGCTCCTCGATACGGCGGACATCTGGATCGGTGACTACGTGATGATCGCGCCCAGGGTCTGCATAATCACTCCGAATCACACGTTCTCACCCGAGGAGCGCAGACACGTCAAGACCGTGGCGAAGCAGGTCCGTATCGGGAACGATGTGTGGATCGGGGCCAATGCGACCATCCTCCCGGGCGTGTCGATAGGGGACGGAGCGATAATCGGTGCAGGCGCCGTGGTCACCCACGATGTTCCCGCAGGGGAGACATGGGTCGGGAACCCCGCCAGGAGGATCAAGCATCATGCGTGAGATGCGCCTGTGCATGGCTTCGGTCGGTTCCCGTGTCGGGGAGTTCGATCGCAATCTCGACACGATAAAAAGGGTCAGCACGGAAGCCGCATCGAAGGATGCGGATCTGGTCTGCTTCCCAGAGCTGTCCCTGTCCGGATACGCTATGCCGTCGAGCTACGACCAGGCTGTGACGGAGGACGATCCGCACATCTCCGCGGTGATAGACATGTCCGCGGATCAGGACATCGCGATATGCTTCGGCTATGTGGATGATAAGCATCGCATAACGCAGGCCATCGCCGAGGGCGGGAGGATCGTCGGCTCCTACTCCAAGACGCATCTGGGCGAGAGGGAGGTCGGCGTCATGACGGCCGGCGACGGGTTCCCTGTGATAGAGACTTCGAAGGCGAAGGTGGGTATCTCGATATGCTGGGAGGCCCATTTCCCGGAGATCGCCGGCACCTATGCTCTGAAGGGCGCGGACATCATCCTGATGCCGTTCGCATCCGGACTCGGAGGCGAGAGGAGGCAGTCCTCATGGGACAGGTTCCTGCCTGCGAGGGCGTATGACAACACAGTGTTCGTCGGTGCATGCAACGCATTCGGAGACAACGGATTCGGGACGGATCTCGGCGGGGGTGCCGCGGCCTACGATGTCCGCGGATTCCTCATGGGCTCCGCAACGGGTGAATGCACCTTGACGGTGGACCTCGATCCATCGCAGATGGATAGGATACGCAGGGGCCATTACGAGTCCATGCGCGACGTGTACTTCCTGGACAAGAGGCGTCCGGAACTCTATTCGAGGTTGAGCGAGAAGCTGTGAAGGATGTTGGTAGGCGCCCGACCGGGGAATACTATGGTCTTCGTTCCGGTCGGGCAAGTGACTCGAGTTACTCGATATCGGTCAGATCATTCCCTTGAGATCCACCTCCTCGTTGTCTTCATCTAGGATCTCGGGCAGGAACGGATCGTCGTAGATCGATACCAGCCCTCTGGCGAGTCCTTTGATTCCGAGAATCATGCCGCCACCTTCGCCCCCAGTGCTCTGCAGTCCTCCGACTCTGCGTCGCCGGGATACTCGTTGGCGATGACATCCCCCACGACATCCGCACCATCGGCCCTGCATCTGTCGACCCAATCCCTCATCCACTGGCCGTCTCCCCATCCGTAGGAGCCGAAGAGTCCGACGGTCTTGCCGCCGAGGGATCCCTCGATCTCTGCGAACATGGGTTCGAAGACCTCCTCCTCGAGGACCTCGTCACCCATCGAGGGGCATCCGAAGGCCAGTCTCGTGTATCTCGACATGTCTGCCGCGGAGAAGCTCTCCGCGCTGATGATGTCCACATCCTTGCCCGCATCCTTGATCCCTTCCGCGACCAGATTGGCCATGGCTTCGGTGTTCCCCGTTCCGCTCCAGTAGACGATCGCAATGTCTGTCATGCTGAATTTAGGAATGCCTAATTCGTATTTATAATTTAGGCACGACTAAATTATCTCTATTTGTACATAATAGGTAATGGTGCGTGTCCCGAGCAGGATGCATGGTATCCGCGAGAGCGTATGGGAATCATTCGGAAGATCAATGTGCCAGCCCTCCGTTTAACTGCGTTTATAAAGTCAAAGTGCATACATGATATCATGGATGGATGTGTAGGACGTTCGAAGGAGTTGGCCTTCCTCAACGACCTGTGGGACAAGGTGCCCATGTCGTGTGCTGTATGCGGGCGCCGTCATCTGGGCAAGACCACGCTCCTGCGCGAGTTCGTGAAGGACAAGGACCACATCTACATCACAGGCACGGCGGGCCTCCGTTCCGACAATCTGGAGGAGATCAACCGTGCTCTGAGCATATTCAGCGGCAAGAAGGAGAGGATCTCCGATCTCCTCGACCTGTTCCCCCGCATCAAGCAGATCTGCGGGAAGAAGAAGGTCGTCGTCATAATCGACAGGCTCGGCGACCTCACATCCAACTTCGAGGAGGTCGGAGCGTATATCCGCAACTTCATGAACAGGGAGATGGGAGGGACCAAGATCCTCCTGGTCGTGTGCGACAACGACAACTCCATGTTCGGTCGCTTCTACTACACCCTGGAGCTGAAGCCCATGAGCTATCTCGACTGCAAAGGCTTCCATCCCAACTATACCTCGATGCAGCAGCTCCAGGCATTCGCCATGGTCGGGGGCACGCCCGCATACCATCATCTCATAGGCGATACCGATCCGGAAGAGGTCATCCGCACCCAGATGTTCGATCACATGTCCGTCTTCTCGCTGGAGGTGGAGGGCATGATCTCGTCCGAGGTGCTGGCGTTCGACGGTTGCACCAAGGTCCTGGCCGCGATGGCCAGAGGGGCCGAGAGCACCCGCGAGATATCGGTGCGCACCCAGCTCGCATCCTCGTACTGCTCCAAGCTGGTCGACGATATGGAGCACAAGGGGATCCTCCAGAAGGAGGTCTCCTCGGGCATCTCCCGCAGATCCGTCTACTCGATGAACAGCAACATCCTGAGATTCTACTACCAGGTCGTCTACCGCTATACGCACATGGTCGAGTTCGAATCGTCGAGTGGAGCCTACGAGGCTGCTCGCGGCGATATCACCGCATACATGGAGCGCGGATTCAAGGCCGTCTGCATGGAGTATGTGACGCAGAAGTACGACTACAGGTTCATCGGGAAGCTCCGCAGGAAGGACGACACCGTCGATACGGTCATCGATTTCGTCGCATCCGTGATGATAGACGGAAGAGCACGTACGATCGTCGCCAGGTGCAGGCTCTACGGTGATCCGTTCGGCAAGCACGACATGGACGAGCTGGTGGAGCGCGCCAGGAAGGTGGAGGGCTCCAACAAGATGTATGTGCTCTTCTCGGGCGTTGGATTCACTCCCGAATTGAAGAAGGCGGTGGGCAACGGCGGCGATGCTTCGCTGCTGACCCTGGACGACATCTACGAAGTGTGAGCATGGGATTCATCCTCTCCATCGATGCCGGGACCACAAGCGTCCGTACGATGCTCTTCGGCCACGGAGGGGAGGTGCTGGCGGTCTCCCAGAGGCAGCTGAGGCAGATATATCCCGGTCCGGGGATGGTCGAGCACGACCCGTCCGAGATCAGGGATCTCTGCATGACTACCATGCATGAGGTGCTTTCCCGTCCCGGTATCGATGGTTCCGATTGCCTGGCGGTCGCCATCACCAATCAGAGGGAGACCGCCATCATGTGGGACCGTCGGACCGGCAGTCCTCTATGCAATGCGATAGTATGGCAGGACAGGAGAACGGGGCCGTTCTGCGATTCCATGATCTCCGAGGGTCTGGACGACGAGGTGTTCCGTCGCACCGGATTGCACATCGATCCGTATTTCACGGGCACAAAGTTCAGATGGATGATGGACAACGTCCCGGGCGTCAGGGACGCCGTGGATTCCGGAAGGGCGCTGGCAGGGACCGTCGACTCATGGATAATATGGAATCTCACAGGCGGGAGGATGCACGCCACCGACCGTTCCAACGCATCGCGCACGATGCTGTTCAACATCTCGTCCCTGGAGTGGGACGACCGTCTTCTGGAGATCGTCGGAATACCTCGCGGCATCCTGCCCGATGTGTACCCGACAGGGCATGTCTTCGGGCGCACCGACCCCGGGGTCGCAGGACTCGATGCCCCTATCGCCGCATCGATGGGCGATCAGCAGGCAGCGCTGTTCGGACAGCATTGCCTGGGGGAGGGCGACGTCAAGGTCACATTCGGAACTGGCGGGTTCCTGCTGATGAACATCGGCACCGAACCGGAACTGTCCGAGAACGGGTTGCTCACCACAGTCGCACGTTCCGCAGGAGGATGCACGACATACGCCGTCGAAGGCTCGATCTACATCGCAGGCGCCGCCATCCAATGGCTTCGGGACGAGCTCCAGATCGTCGAGGCTTCGGCGGAGACCGAGCGCATGGCGGAGAGCGTCCCCGATACGGACGGATGCATGATCGTCCCTGCTTTCACAGGACTCGGGGCACCGCATTGGGACCAAGGGGCCCGCGGGATGATCATGGGGTTGACCAGAGGCACCAACAGGAATCATATGGCCAGAGCAGCATTGGAATCGATAGCGTTTCAGGCATACGATGTCGTGAATGCCATGTATGCGGACTTCGGCAAGGTCACCGGATCGATCCGTGTGGACGGGGGTGCGAGCGCCAACAACTTCCTATGCCAGTTCCTGGCGGACATCACCGGCATACGCGTGGTCAGGCCGAAGGTCATCGAAGCTACCGCATTGGGTGCCGCATACGAAGCCGGTCTGACCATCGGTTTCTGGAATGATGTCGAGGAGCTGAAACGCAACTGGAGCCTCGATCGCGAGTTCCTTCCAGATATGGCTGACGGGGAGCGTCGCAGAAGGATAGGCGAATGGTCAAAGGCCGTCGAATGCGCCAAGGCATGGTCCCGCATATGCGGAAGCAAGTTGGAACGATGATGGATATCGATTCTGCATTGTCAAATTGCTTTTGAAAACTATATTGTAAAAACGGGTGTTTCCATGAAGGTAGTCATAGTCGGAGGGGTGGCCGGAGGAGCATCGGCCGCGGCTAGGTTGAGGAGGCTGGACGAGGATGCGGAGCTCGTGATCCTCGAGCGCACAGGATATGTTTCGTACGCCAATTGCGGACTTCCATACTACGTCGGAGGAACGATAAAGGACAAGGCGAAACTGACCCTTCAGACTCCCGGATCGTTCTCCTCCAGATTCGATGTCGATGTGCGTGTGAGGAGCGAGGTGGTCTCCATCGATCGTTCGGCCAGGAAGGTCATCGTCCGCAGCACGGTGGATGGATCCGAATACGAGGAGGGCTATGACAAGCTGATCCTCTCGCCAGGCGCCCGTCCGATCATCCCGGATTCGGTGCCCATGGGCGATCCGCGCATCATGACAATGCGCACGGTGGAGGATGCTTTGGGGATGAGCAGGTTCATCGATGACGTCCATCCTGCCAAGGCGGTCGTCTGCGGTGCGGGATACATAGGTCTGGAGGCCGCGGAGAACCTCATCGACCGTGGCATCGACGTCACCGTCATCCAGAGGTCGGGACACGTCCTGCCACAGTTGGACACCGAGATGGCGGCCGACGTCCACCACCATCTCCGTTCCAAAGGGGTCCGTCTCATACTCTCCGATGCTCTGGAAGGCATCGACGCGGGAGAGGATCTCCGGATCCGTCTGGCATCCGGACGGACGATCGCCGCGGATATGGCGGTCATCGCGCTCGGCGTGGTTCCGGACACGTCTCTGGCGAAGGATGCCGGCCTGGAGCTGGGGGTCAAGGGATCCATCGTCGTCGATCCCCATATGAGGACGTCGGATCCTAACATCTACGCCGTGGGGGATGCCGTCCAGGTGGAGAATTTCGTCACCGACCAGCCTGCCAACATCGCTCTGGCGGGTCCTGCGAACAAGCAGGGGAGGATCGCCGCGGACAACATCGCAGGAGGCGATTCCGAGTACCGCGGATCGATAGGGGCTTCGGTGATCAAGGTGTTCGATATGACCGTCGGCACCGCAGGTCTGACCGAGAAGCAGGCTTCGGCCCTCGGAGTGGATTTCGATAAGGTGTACACTTATTCCGCATCCCATGCCACGTACTATCCCGGTGCTAGGAACATGTCTGTGAAGACCCTGTTCGATCCCGTGACCGGAACGGTCCTGGGGGCGCAGATCGTGGGGTACGAGGGGGTCGACAAGCGCATCGACGTCGTCTCCACGGCCATACGCGCAGGCATGACCGTCGAGGATCTGGCCGAACTGGAGCTCTCCTACGCTCCTCCGTATTCGTCGGCGAAGGATCCCGTGAACTATGCGGGGTTCGTCGCATGCAACCTGATGTCCGGGCTCATCGAGCAGTATCACTGGAACGAACTGGACGATATGGTCTCCGACGGAGAGCTGTTCGTGGACGTCCGCACGCCGAAGGAGTTCTCCGAAGGCCATGTCGAGGGCGCGTTGAACATCCC
>LVVU01000057.1:2184-9244 GCA_006954465.1 Candidatus Methanoprimaticola hominis | reverse complement strand
GTATCTCTGCGCCATTTCCGCGGCCACCGCCGTGGGAGGGGAGTACTGCGTCGACGTCCAGATGAAGCAGGCCGTTGCGGCGGGTGCGACCAAGGAGGAGGTCTTCGAAGCGATCATGATCGGCGCCTACATGTCCATGACCCGCGCCGAATCCTACGCGTTCAGGAAGTTCGCCAAGCAGTTCGGGATGGATCTCGACCAGTGAACAGGTAACGCTGTTAAACATTCTATAAATACTATCGTGATGAATCAGGGGGACGATAACATGGTTTCCATCACACCCGATGCGGAGAAGTTCATCAACGATCTTCTCGAGAAGAACCAGAAGGTCGGATCCGGAATCAAGATCTACCTCTCCGGATTCGCATGCTCCGGACCTCAGTTCGGCATGTCCTTCAAAGAGAAGCCCGATGAGAACGAGATCGTCGACAAGTCCGCCCAGGGCTTCGATATGTACTACGATGATGAGACCAAGAAGGAGCTCGAGGAGTGCGTCATCGAATTCATCGACGACCCCAACTTCGGTACCGGCCTCACCATCAGGAACCCCAACTTCAACGGCTGCGCCTCCTGCGGCGGCGGATGCCACTAAACGATTGAAACAGAGGAGGATCCTCCTCCAGGCATTCCGGGACTCCGGATGCCTGCCCTTTCCCTTTCTTCTTCGATTCCTGCATCGATCCGTTCCAGCCGCCTCGGCGACCGCCGTTCTGTGCAACCTGCCGCGTTCCCTCTTGACAGCCAGGTTCTTGCATCCCGTGAAACTACTCCATATCGGAATAGTCGGAAATAGGAAAGGCAGGCATGGACCAGCCTGCAAGGGATCGATATGACAGGGTTCAAGGACATGGCGACATCGGCGATCCACAACGGCATCCCGATGGACGAGAGGACCGGAGCGGTCAACGTGCCGATCTACCAGACGTCGGCGTTCAAGCAGGACGGCCTCGGACAGATGAGAGGATACGAGTACAGCAGGACCGGGAATCCCACCATGGAGGCCCTGGAGAAGCTGATCGCGGACCTGGAAGGAGGTTCAGTCATGGCCGCCGTCAGGAAGCTGGCCGAGGAGGTCGGATCGGGGGATATCGTCACGGTGTTCCCCGACAGAGGGGACCGCTACTTCAGCAAGCACCTCTACGCGCGATCGCGGACGCGATCCGCAAACGGGGCAGGCGGGATCCCTCTCGAATGCGATCCTCTGGAACCTCCAGGACTCCAGATCCATCGAGAGGAACGATCCCGCCGTCTCCTCCCTGCCGGTTATCAGCTTCAGCACCTCGGCCGCCTCCATGGAGCCGACCGTGGACACCACCGCGCCTATGGAGGCAGGCGCGGCCTTCTGATCGGGGACGTTGCCCATCATGCAGAACAGACAGGGCGTCCGCCCCGGGATGCAGACCGCCAGCTGACCTATGAACCCGTCTATCCCGCCGTGGACCAGTGGCTTTCCGGATTCCACCGCGTAACGGTTCAGCTCCATCCTCCCGGATATGGAATCGAGACAGTCCACCAGGACGTCGCAGTCGTCCAGAAGACCCTGCGTCTCGCGGGAGAACGCCACCGCATGGGACTCGGCATCCACCGACGGATCCCTCGAACGGACCCACTCGGCGAGGATCTCGGCCTTCGGTCTGCCCTCGTCCAATCTGTCGCAGTACACGTACTGGCGGTTCAGGTTCGTGATCTCTGGGCGATCGGGATCCATCAGGACGAGCCTTCCGACGCCGGCAACGGTCAACGCGGTGGCCACGTTGGTTCCGAGGCCTCCGCACCCTACTATGCCGACGACGGCTCCGGCTATCTTGTTCTGGCCATCCTCTCCGAACACCCTCATCTGACGGTCGTGCCTGTCCATGATGACCTCCGAACCGCGCCCGTGTTCATTAGCACTGCGCCGGAAGCACATCTTATCTCGGATGCGTACGATGACCCCGACATGGATGCGATGAAGGCCGTGGCGGATCGCCTCGAGGGACTGGACGGATGCGCGGTCTGCTTCTCCGGAGGACTGGACAGCACCGTCCTGGCCGATATCGCGCACCACGTTCTCGGAGACAGGGCCGCGGCGGTCGTGGTCGACGTGCCGATGATGACCGACAGGCAGAGGAGGGCGGCGGAGACCGTGGCCGACTCCATCGGCATCAGGATGATAGTCGCGGAAGCCGGTCTGGAGGACCTCGCCGGGATCCTGGAGAACCGTCACGACAGGTGCTACATCTGCAAGACCGCGATGTACCGTGCGATCAGGAAGGTCGCGGGATCCGAGGGGATCACCGCGATAGTCAACGGGGAGATCGTCGACGACCTCTCGGAGGACCGTCCCGGCATGGCCGCCGGGAAGGAGAACGGCATCCTCACGCCCTTCCTGGATGCAGGGGTCTGCAGGAGGGACATCGTCGGATACCTCGAAGGCATGGACCTCCCGCTGAAGCTTGTCAAGGACACCTGCATGCTCATGCGCTACCCGGAGGGGACCCCGGTGACGATGGAGGGCCTGAGAACGGTGGAGGAGCTGGAGTCCGTCGCGAGGGAACTGCTTGGGATCAACCAGATCAGGGTCAGGAGAGCCGCCGACGGCTATTCCGTCCAGACCTCGACGGCGGAATGCGATGTCCTGCTGTCGGGGATGGATGTCCTGGAGGAGGCGTTCGGATCCAGAGGATTCCGCGTCTCCTTCAACGACGTCCCGTACGACCGCTGATATCCTCAGAGGTCTCTGAAAGGCACCAGGTCGCAGCACCCGCATTCCAGGCACATGGTATGGCTGGTCTTCGAGGTCAGACCGTGCTTCTGCATGATCCCCTTCTGCATCCTCGCCAGGGCCAGGGCCCTCTCGGGAGTGACCGCGACCGGCTCGCCTATGGCCTTCAGGAGGTTGTCGCGGTTGTACCTGTTGACCCTGAGTGCCCTCAGACCGGGGATGGCTCCGATGGAGCACAGCTCCTCCATCGCCTCCCTCAGGTCCTCGTCGGTCTCTCCGAGTCCGTAGATGATGTTGGAGATCACGTGTCCCTTGCCGAATATCCCCACGGCGGATACGATGAGCGACATTATGCCGTCGTAATCCAGATCGGGACAGACCTTCGCGAAGATGTCCCTTCTCGGAGTCTCCAGATTGAGCTTGATCTCGTCCGCTCCGGCATCCTTCAGCATCCTGATGTGCTCCGGGGTGGCGACGTACGGCTCCACGCCGATGGGCATGTCGGGATACTCCCTGCGGACCCTAGAGATGACGTCCACGAACCTGGCGACGGTCTCGTCGATGCTTCCGACCACCCCGCTGGTGAACGAGACGGCCTTGACATCGTACCTCTCCACGGACTCGTGGAGCATGTCCATGATCTTGTCCGTGGACAGATGCTTGTCCTCGCTCATATCAAGCAGCGGCGAGGAGCAGTAGGCGCAATGGTACATGCATCTGGGATCCAGGTTGAAGAACGCCTGCTCCGGGCAGTGGCGCACCACGGGCTGCAGCTCCACCTTCTCGAGGAACGGCTCCCCATGGCGGGTGAGATACAGCGATCCGTCGTCCCTGACGTGCAGCTCGAACTCGCCTGAATCGTAGGAGACGGATTTCTTGACGCGGAAGCGTCCGAACGAGAACGCGACCGAACCGAATCCCGCTCCGGGACCGGCGGTGGAATGCGATATCCTGCAGGGGAGCTCGTATCCCTCGGGGAGACGGACCCCTCCTCCGAGGGTCAGCAGGGCCTTCTTCTCTATCATCTCATCCATCGTCATCGCCTCAGCGGACCCTCTGGATGGTCGATACGCAGCGGTCGACCATCTCATCGAATCCCAGCCTCTCCTGGAACTGGGCCACCTTCTCGGGTTTGGCCTCGGTCACGGGACGGATGGGCACGATGCCGCATCCGGAGGTCTTGATGATGGACAGGTCGAATGTCCCGATGCGCTCGGCGATGTCGATGATCTCCAGCTTGTCCAATCCTATGAGGGGGCGGAGTATCGGGAAGCCGAGGTCGCTCTGCTCCGCGCGGATGTTCATGAGCGTCTGGGAGGCGACCTGCCCGAGGGAGTCCCCCATGACGATCCCGGAGGCCCCGATGCTCTGGGCGAAGCGCTTGGCCACATGCTGCATGGTCCTCTTGCAGAGGACGCACTGGTAGTTGGAATCGGCCTTCTCGGAGATGAGCTGCTGATTGGTCCCGTGATCGGCGACATACACGGGGAACTCCTTCCCGGTGTACCTCTCGAGCTGCTCCGAGATCATCTCGACCTTCTCGAGATCCTTCGGATCGCCGTATCTGCCGTTGTCCATATGGAGCAGCACGACGTCCGCTCCGACCCGGGACATCACATACGATGCCACGGGGGAATCTATCCCTCCCGATATCAACGAGACCAGCTTCACATCTCCCATTTCCGTCCCTCCGTTCAAGTCTTGAGCCTGCCGATCCCCGAGAGCCTGTCCAACGCGGCCTCCAGGGTGCTGTCGTTCTTAGCGAAATGCAAGCGGATCAGGTTGTTGACGTTTTCGTTGAAGAAGCTCGATCCGGGAACCGCTCCGACCCCCACCTTCCTGGCAAGGTCCTCGCAGAACCTGACGTCGCTGTCGTACCCGTACTCGGATACGTCCACCAGGACGTAGTACGCTCCCTGCGGGACGTTGTGGACCGCGCCTATCTCGTCCAGCCCTTTCAGGAACAGCCCCCTCTTCGCCGCATACTCGTCCTTCAGACCCCTGTAGTAGCTGTCCGGGAACTCCAGAGCGGTGACAAGGGCCTCCTGCAGAGGCGCCGCTGCGCCCACCGTCAGGAAATCGTGGACCTTGCGGGCGGTCTCCATGATCTCCGCCGGGGCTATGATGTAGCCGACGCGCCACCCCGTCACGGAGTACGTCTTGGAGAGCGACGAGCAGGATATCGTCCGCTCCCACATCCCGGGGAGCGTCGCGAAGTACGTATGGACGTTCGGATCGTAGACGATGTGCTCGTACACCTCGTCGGTTATCACATAGGCGTCGTACTCCTCGGCGAGCTTCGCGATGAACATAAGCTCGCTACGGGTAAACACCTTGCCGCAGGGGTTGGACGGATTGCACAGTATGAGGGCCTTCGGATTCTGGGCGAAGGCGGCCTCCAGCTCCTCGGGGTCGAAGTCGTATCCCGGACCGCGCTGCTCCACGTAGATCGGGACCGCCCCGGACAGGATGGCGTCCGCCCCGTAGTTCTCGTAGTACGGGGAGAACACGATCACCTTGTCGCCGGGATCGACGACGGTCATCATGGCGACCATCATCGCCTCCGTGCTGCCGCAGGTGACCAGCACCTCCGTCTCCGGATCCACGGTCCTGCCCATGAACCTCGACTGCTTCCTGGCGAGGGCCTCCCTGAAACGGGGTGCCCCCCAGGTCACGGCGTATTGATGCGGACCCTCGCGAGCGACCTCCGCCAGGCGGTCGGTGAGCTCCACCGGCGGATCGAAGTCGGGGAATCCCTGCGAGAGGTTGATCGCCCCGCATTCGTTCGATATGCGTGTCATACGCCTGATCACCGAATCGGTGAATCCCGATGTCCTGTGCGAGAGTCCGCGCATCTCCATGCCTCAGATTTCGTGGGTGAGTTTCCTCTCGTCTATAACACGCTTCGCCTTGTGGGTGGAGCGTTCGAAGGTTCCCTCCTTGGCCGCGATCGCCTTGGAACATCGTCGACCGCGACCTCAACGCAGCCGGAAGCGCCTTGAACCGAGGGTGGACCGGCCGCCCCGATCCGGTTTGGTGATCGGATCGCCCCGCACCATGGCACCATGAATGATGTGGTGCTGGATTCCCGTTCATCTCAGGCTTCATCTGAATGCGCTCGTCCGTTGCGAATCCGACCGATTATGGCGACATGCTGATCGAATTAGCATATCCGCCAAGATATGCTAATGAAAGTCATTATTGCCAGCATATTTCTAATAACTTGAATCCGATATCTCGGTATGCCCGTGCTATCCTGGAACGATTTCAGATTCAATATCCCTGATGAGGATGAAATCTTGAAAGGAGAGGTTTTAAGGACCTACATTGCCGCATCCCGTGCTCTGGCGGGATTGAACGGCGCACTTGGTGCCATTCCCAACAGCAGGATGCTCATCGATACATTGCCGATGAGAGAAGCGAAGGATAGCTGTCGCATTGAGAACATCGTTACTTCGAGCGATGAGATCTACAAAACGTTGATTGCCTCCGACGGAGCTCCGGGGATGGGGACCAGAGAGGTTCTGGGATATAGGAAAGCCATATCCCTTGCCGACGGCCGTCCGCTCTCCGTCGATCTCATCGAGGAGATCTGCTCATCGATCATCGGGAAGAAGATGAGGATCCGCGGACCCGGCGAACAGGTCTACCTGAAGAATCCGGCCACCGGAGAGGTCGTATCCACTCCCCCCAGCGGCGATGGCACGAGGGAACTTCTGGAACAGCTCCTCGATTATCTCAGAGACGAGGATACGGACCCTTTGGTCAGGATGGCCGCGGGACATTGCGCCTTCGAAACGATCCATCCCTTCATGGATGGCAACGGTCGCACGGGGAGAATACTGAACTGCGCCGTCCTATGCGGAAACGGCCTTCTGTGCGAGCCGATCCTATACATGAGCGATTACCTCATAGAGAATCGGCGGGAGTACTACCGTCAGATAAGACGTCTCAACGAAGGGCGGGGGACCTGGGACCAATGGATGATTCTCATGTTCGACTGCGTGAAGGAGTCCTCGCTGGCCGCCATGAGGATGATCTCGGACATCTCGGACCTGTACGGCTCGACATGCGACGCCTGCCGCGGAAGGCCCTACTACTCGAAGGGGATGATGGACCTCCTGTTCTCCAGGGTCTACTGCAGAATCGGGGATCTGGAGGGTGTGGGGCTCTGCGAGCGCAACACCGCCTCGAAGTACCTCAAAGCCATGGAGGCGGACGGGATCCTGGAGAGCGAGAAGGTCGGAAGGACCCTGGTCTTCAAGAACGTCCGTCTGATGGACATCCTGTCGAGACGATGCCAGGAGCATCGGGAGTGTTCATATCGTATCAGGCCGATGGGAGCCCGTCATGGTC
>LVVU01000057.1:0-2097 GCA_006954465.1 Candidatus Methanoprimaticola hominis | reverse complement strand
CGCTCCTGATCCTGCCGACGGGTCTCGGCAAGACGATCATCGCCGTCAGGGTGGCGGCCGAGTTCCTGGACGAGGGCAAGGTCCTCCTCATGGCCCCCACGAAACCGCTGGTCGAGCAGCACTACGAGGAGTTCGAGAGGCTGCTCACCGGAACGAAGGTATCGATGCTCAACGGCCTGATGAAGGACTCCAAGCGCGCCGGGATCGTCGAGGAGAGCGATGTCGTCATCTCCACGCCGCAGACCATATCAAACGACCTGGAGGCCGGGCGGTACGACCTGTCCGGCTTCTCCCTGATCATATACGACGAGGCCCACCGCGGACGGGGGGACTACGCGTACGTGAACGTCTCGAGATACGTGAGGAAGGGCGCCAGGAGCATCGGGATGACCGCATCCCCGGGGAACAGCGTCGACAAGATCGAGGAGGTCTGCCTGAACCTCCATCTCAAGCGCATAGACATGCGCACGGAGAACGACCCGGATGTCGCTCCGTTCGTCCATGATACGTACATCAACAGGATCACGGTGACCCTCCCGCCGGACATCCAGGACATCTCGGCCCTGCTGAAGGTCATGCTGGACCACTTCTACTCGGAGCTCTGCAGCCTGAAGCTGGCGAACAGCAGGATACCTCCGACGAAGGGATACCTCCTGGCGGTGAGCAACGAGCTCCAGGCCAGGATAGCCAAGGGAGCGAAGAGCAGCATCGTGTTCAAGGGACTGAGCGTCAACAAGACTTGCATCCAGCTCCTCGAAGCGATCAGCAAGGTCGAGTCCGAGGGGATAACCGTTCTCAGGAAGTATCTGGAGAGGCTCGAAACGGAGGCTGCCCAGGAGAAGGGCGGGAAGGCCGCCCAGGCCATAGTCGGCAGGCAGGAGTACGCTGCCGTAAAGACCATAATCTCCGGGACGAACACGGAGCACCCGAAGGTATCCCGCGTGATGTCCCTGGTCAGCAGGACCCTCCAGTCCAGCCCCGAGTCCAAGGTGCTCGTTTTCGCCCAGTTCAGGGACACCTGCGAGATGCTGGTGGACAAGATCTCCGGCATACCGGAGGCCAGGGTCAGCATGCTCATAGGCCAGTCCAAGGGCGGTCTGAAGCAGAAGGAGCAGGTGGCGCTCCTCGACGGATTCAGGAAGGGGGAGTCCAACGTCCTCGTGTCCACATCGGTGGGGGAGGAGGGATTGGACGTCTCCAACACGGACGCCGTGATATTCTACGAACCGGTCCCCTCCGAGATACGCACCATCCAGCGCAGGGGAAGGACCGGCAGGAAGAGCGACGGGGACGTCTACATGCTCATCGCCGAAGGGACCGTGGATGAGGCCTTCGAGAGATCCAGCATCCGCAAGGAGCAGAGCATGAGGGAGAACCTCGAAAGGCTGAGCGAGAAGCTCAGCAGGGGCATGACCTTGGGCGACGGCGGGCAGAGGAAGCTCGACGGATTCTGACCCCTCCCGCCTCGACTTGTACTTTCCAACTGATGTACTAAGTGTAAGTGTAAGTGTAAGTGTAAGCATAGGGTGAACAACCATACCATTACCGATCAATATCGAGAAGCTGATCCTGAACAAGACTAGAGAGTTCCAGGATCGAGTACAAACGCAGTTGGAATCCCGAAAAAGTACTGCACACCATCTGCGCGTTCGCCAACGATTATGAGAATCTCGGCGGCGGATACATCATCATCGGCATAAGAAGAGGATAACAGCCGTCCCAAAGAAGTCGTGGGTATGACCGATGATGATGTCGATCGCATGATGAAGGATCTCATCCGGATATGCAACATGATGGATCCGAGGTACATGCCCGTGTGCTCGGAGGAATATTGCAACCCCAGATGAACCAACTTTTAGCATTAGATGGAACAACCTTGGATCCACCTCTCGGAATGACTTCGTTCCGCTCAGTTTCGAGTCCTTTTCTCACCGAGATGCGCATTCCTGTTCGAAATCGCTCTTCATCAAGGCATTCTCAAACGTTCTTGTGAAGGCCGTATCCGTTCTCGTCTGATGCCAGGGAAGCATCAGGGATGACAGGATGGATGGAGGATCCTCATCGCATCATCCGACTGCATGATTGCAATCATTATGC
>LVVU01000056.1 GCA_006954465.1 Candidatus Methanoprimaticola hominis | reverse complement strand
CACGCACCCGTGAGGGTGCGACTATGGCTAATCGTCTTTTGCATCTTACCTTTACCGCTTCAATCCACGCACCCGTGAGGGTGCGACTGCAATATCAACAGTCATTTCCGCTTTGGTAAGAGCTTCAATCCACGCACCCGTGAGGGTGCGACTTCTACCAACTTTTACACTAACCTTCATGGAAGCGCTTCAATCCACGCACCCGTGAGGGTGCGACAATGCTTATCGGAGATTACAACAAACAGAAAGTTGCTTCAATCCACGCACCCGTGAGGGTGCGACGGTAAAAGGGCATTCTAACATCTTTAAGAGGCTTGCTTCAATCCACGCACCCGTGAGGGTGCGACCAGATTTATCAGCGTTCGATTGAGTCCGAGATTGAGCTTCAATCCACGCACCCGTGAGGGTGCGACGTCATTTTCATCAATCGCTTTTAGCACCGAATAAGCTTCAATCCACGCACCCGTGAGGGTGCGACCATTTACAAGGGTGCAATTGCCGTTCGTCCGTGGGCTTCAATCCACGCACCCGTGAGGGTGCGACTGCCCGACGGTTGCTATCAAGCAATTGACGTAAGGGCTTCAATCCACGCACCCGTGAGGGTGCGACAAAAGATCGAACATGTAACTAAGCGCGCAATGCTGCTTCAATCCACGCACCCGTGAGGGTGCGACCACTTACTACTGATTCAGTAAGCCCCGCAATTTCGCTTCAATCCACGCACCCGTGAGGGTGCGACTCCCGTTGAGGGATCCTATAAGGTTAATCTTACAGAGCTTCAATCCACGCACCCGTGAGGGTGCGACTTTATTAAGATTCCCTTCAAATGATTGGATTTGGGCTTCAATCCACGCACCCGTGAGGGTGCGACTCCAGCCCGCAAGCATCGGGCTAAAGTGCAAGCTGCTTCAATCCACGCACCCGTGAGGGTGCGACTATTTTTATCCGTCCTTCATACATCAATTTGTTTAGCTTCAATCCACGCACCCGTGAGGGTGCGACTGCATCCTTTATGTAGGATGAGTAATAAAAAGAAATTGTCTCACGAATATCGGATTCCATTTACGATAATCGTATCAGAGTTTGGAATAACACGTCGGAATCGTGCTCTAACATGTCCGTGAATCAATGCGAACTACGAGTTAGAACAACAACAAACCATCTACATCCAATGGTTTCTTCGACCCGATATGGGTGATCCGGGATGGATTGTTTCCCAGATCGTATATCCTCAGACTATCCGATTCTTCATCGATGATCTGTTTGAGTTCCGATTCCAGCATCACCCTCTGAGCCGGTGTCAAACGACACTCGAATACTGACATCTGAACCCGGGTACCATAATTCATGCATGCTCTGGCGACCTTCCTGAGCCTGCGAGCTCCCTCGGGCGTTGTTGTACATACATCATACGTGACCAGTACAATCAGATGCTCATCTCCCGATTATATACGACGGATATCCGCCCAGATCCCCTCTGATGAATTTCGCCAGAAGCATGGATTGAATGTAAGGTATGAGCCCCGCTTGGAACGACTCGTTCAGAAAATGATGTTTGATCGTCTCCGCTTTGGCTTTCTGCCATTCATTGATAACGATGGAACGGGCATCATCGGTCATTGAGAATGCTCCGCCCCCTTCTTCGATGAAACCATCTGCAGATAGCATCCCCAGATTGACGAGCTTCAAAGCGGTCCGATCCGCCAACGGCCTCATCTCCTCCATCAGATCGAGGGCCAGCGACACCCTGCCTGGACGATCGGTGTGGAAGAATCCGACATATGGATCCAGACCTACTGCCTCCAACGAAGACCTCACATCGTTCGTGAGCATCGAATACAAGAACGATAGCAGGGAATTGAATCTATCACGTGGCGGACGACGGGTACGGCCGTTCATGAAAAAGGCGTTCTTATTCCTGAGGATCAGTTGATCCAGGGATTCGAAATACACCTTCGCGGCATCCCCTTCGATTCCTCTCAACCTAGCGGACGACGACACACCGTCTATGGCGGAGATGCTGTCGGTGAGCCGTTCTATCGCTCCCCCGACGAGCTTTGAATCGACCCTGTCTGGATGATTGCTCAGACCTTTCCTCAATACGGCGCGTGAATTGATCAGCTTCCCTTTGATCATATTGCGAGAGATCTCCAATGATCCCATCTCATCATCCGCACGACGGTACTGCTCACGACGAAGCAGCACATTGCCCCTCGTCTCACCGGAGACCGATGCCAGAAAACGTCCGTTGGGACTCATGAAAGAAAGAGAGACACTGCTCTCGGCACAGAGACGCATCGCTCCCGTGCTGGCTCCCGAATAGCCGAAGCACATCACCTGCTGGATGTTGTGTATTGGTATGCGACCCACCTCCTTCCCGCCGACATCCACAACGAGATTCGTACCATCCCTATGCAGATAGGAGTCAGGGCTGGTGACGTACAACGTATTCAACAGTTGTCTCATAGCTCAGCCATCCTCCTGTAATAGTCATCCACATCCGACGATCCATCCATATCCGGCATACAGAGATCATACAAAGAGCACTTTTTGCAACCTTGTCCTCTCACAGCAGGAGGTATCATCGTTCCTTTGGAGATCCGATGCATCTCCTCGGCCAGCCTGATGGTTTCTTCACGGAGGTCGTCATCGATGGAGACGACCTCCCGTCTTCTCTCCGAACCATAGAAAAGACATCCTGTCCGAACCGTCGTATCGAGAGATTCTTCCAACGCCATCGACTCCGCGCAGAGCTGTACCCTATCCCAATCCCCTTCCTTTCTATGGCCGACCTTGTATTCTACCGGGACGACCGAGTATCTTCCATCCCTGCCGGCTATGCGGAATCCGTCGGGATCCTCGTGGATCTCGACGACGTCGCACCGTCCCGATAGACCTAATGATGAGGAGGACACCCGTACGGACCGGAGTGTGACCACTCCCTTCCGGGTTTCCCTGGAAAGAGTGTCGACCCTCTCATGGAACAGATCCCCCGATACCGTCCGTCCATCATCAGCCCACTCCTGCTCCATATGGATCAACGCCCACTGCCTTTTGCAGAAACAGAAGTGCTGAATACCGGATATCATCAGGTAGTCATCCTCATCATAGGTCATGTCAGATTATTTCCGTCTCCAATCCGTCGAGAGGCTCCACTTTGATCTCGTAATCGTCGATGCACTGCGGTTCATCGCATTTGGAGACAACCTTTATCGAATTGTGCACAACAGCAGAGGAGTATTGACCTATGGGGCAATTGTGTTTCCACCAGACCACTTCCACCACATCCATGCTGCCATCGGGACGAGCCGACGAGCAATCGTTTACGAAGATCGTTCTGAGAGCTGCCTTGAATGCATCCGCGTCCTCGTCGGAAAACCCGGTCTTCGATGCCAATTGAGGATTGATGCTCCCTCTGATGACATACATCCCGTTGTCGACACGGTATTTCATACCCATCGTGTCGGACCCCTTCTTATCCTTGGTCTCGGAATTCACCGATTTCGTGATCTGAGTGCTGGTGATGTTCACGGGATTGACACTCATAGCAGGACGGATGGATACAGGTCCGCGTATACCGACCGATACACCACCAGTGTCCTTGCTCTTGAATGCGAAGAGCTGCCCGAATGCCCTCACATCGAACCATTCCGCACACGCCTCGGAAATGAATTTGTCCACATCCTTTCCAGCCCTTTTGATGACAGGTTCCGCGCGGTCCTTCAGACTCTTCATGCCGTCGTCTGCACGGTCTGCGGATTGAACGAATATCCTTTGACCCTCATCCTGCAGCCTGTTGCGGATCTTACGCTTGATGCAGACGTCCGAGATCTCTCCGAGACCGTTCATGGTCGTTCTGGGCCTGTTGCCGTTGAGCGGATCCCCGTTGGGGTTTGCACCTTCCACATAGACTACGGCCGCGAAATCGATCTTGTTCTTTATTGCAGTCATTCTTCCACCTCTCCCTCTTCTGTCTTATTCTTATCCTCTTTCTTTCTGAACTGATCCTCGCGCTGGCAATGATACGCTAGAAGGAACTCTCCGCTCAGCTTGGAATTGTCTCTGAAATCATCCCCTTCGAACATATCCATGATCTCTGCGATCTTCATCTCATAATAGCCGGCCTTACTGCCGAGTCTTGCCGCATACGGAACCAGTGCGAGCTCGATGTCCCTCCACGTCGAATACGGCATCTCCGAGAATCTCTGCATCATCCTCATCGCAGTGGTCTGACGGTTCTCCCCTGCATCCTTCAATGCTGCTCCCTCCATGAGGTCCGCCACAGCCAGCAATCTTCCGTAGAGGTAGTCTCTGGACCTCCTGTCCTTCTCCAATGTCAATTCATATCTCCCTCCTGAATACTGTTTGAAAACAGAGCATGCTATGCTCAGTGTTTTTTCCCACTCCCATTTGTCCATGGACACGGGATTGCTTGCACGTCTGACCACTGATTCCATTATGTCGAAAGGAATCCTGTCACCGTCCAGGATGCAGGGAACGATGCGTTTCAGAACAGTCGAAACGATCTTCTCATCCGCCCTCCTGCCGTAGGCGGACTGTGCGATATCCTTCGGCGATGGTGCTCCGATGAACATTATGTGCTTGTTCTTGCCATCATCGCCTTTGACGCTTCCATATCTGTGGATCCAGGCACAGGACTCGTGCCATGTTTCCAATCTCTCAACGAAATCCTCTCCGAGTTGCTCACGGAAGAATATCACTGCCAATCTCCCCTTCGCACCCATCGCCGAATCCAGACCCATGATCGCGACATTTCTATCCAATATCCGGGAATTGTATCCGCGCAACATGGTTCTGATACGAAGGGCCGCATCCGTGTTCGTCCATGCCTCGTTCGAATCATCGTCCGAGCCCAGCTGCTCCATAGGATCGGATACCGGACTCGGAACAACATCGCCGGCATTCGTCCATGCAACTATGCATAGATCGCCGTTGCAATATCCCTGCCTCCCGATCAACCAGCGCAATGCGCTATGCATCTTCTGAGTAGCTTCGAATCCGATTCCATATGCCTGATCCGAAGTCTCGAAACGACCACGGAATGTGAAATAGGTCGTATCGTTGGAAGAGATGATCTTGGCGCCATCTCCTGTGCTGCGTATCTTGCTAGGATGGTTCTGAGCAAGAGGGACCATCTCGCCGGTCACATAACAGAGACCTACGTCCTCCATCTTGGATCTGACGAACGATATCCAGCTCGAGATCATCGATTCGTCCTCCCAGGTATTGATACAGGGGTCATCGGTAACAACCGACCAACGGATGAAAGCCTCCGACTGTTCATTCGGAATCTTGGATATCGAGAAAAGAGGGGATTCTGGTGATTCCGCCTTTTTTAACAATACGCCGTCCTCGCCTACGGCAAGGATTCCTGCTAGGACCAGATCCTGAACTAATGTGCCCCCTTCCAGATACTTGCAGATGGATGCCAATTTGATATTCGTAGGATCGTGTGACATCCAATCCCTCAACTGCTCCATATACATCCTGTGAGAAGGCTTGAAGGAGTTGGATACCGGCTCTCCTGCAATCATTTGGAAGTCCTCTACCAGATAGATCAGCTTATCATCCAGAGGATGAGGACTGGGTCCGGAGGTCCTGCCAGCGGATGATTCCGTACATGGGATTATCGTTCTCTGGTCTTCCTTTGGAACGGCATATGCCGATATGAACTCCCCATCCTCCGATAATGTCACCGTGATCTGTGCATTATTGATAGTGTGACAGATCGGAACCAAAGGTGTGGACTCGGAACGGGTCCGAGGATCCGAGATGCATTGATCGTATGTCTCGATCAAGGAGCCCATCCATCCATGCATCATATCGGATCCTCCTTGGCAACGCCGATGACCTTCGGTTTGTAATCCTTGATGTATTTACGGACACGACAATCCTCCGGACGGATGAACTCGATTACGCCTCCCTTCATCGTAGGATTCCAGAAACGAGCAAGCAACTCATCCTTCCCTGTCTCATCTGCATAATCGAAACCATGGAACATCAAACCGAAGGGGTAGTCGATGGAACCGTCGTAGATTCCTTCTCCTGATCCGAATTTGCATGGCTCAACATACCCCTGACACTCACGGGTTCCTAGGAAGATATCCCTCCGACCTCCCCTCTCCAATGCCCTGCATGCTTGGAAATAGTGCTTGTTCTCGTTACGATCGTTGACGAGATCCTCGCGATGCTCATTCCATTCGAAATGGGCCTTTACTTGGTATTCTACATCCCTCAGATATGTGTAGATGGAGAGATCCGCCACACTCGCCTTCCCATAATTTACTAGTTTGACGTTGACGGACTCGTTGCGTATTGGTTTCATGATGCGGATCTTATCCACATGCCACTCTATCGTAGGCTTCCAGTATATGGACTCGGTGATCCCTTTGATCGCCTGGTACGTAGGCACGGGGTACGTGTATTTCTCACCGCCGACCTTCGTGATCGGATCAGTGAATAATGCACGGATCCCCCACAATCTATATTCAATCGAATTCTCCATTTCAACCTCTCATAACATCAACGTGGTATGGTCGGCCTTTTCCACCAGCCCCACGTCATCATCGTAAAACCCTTCCTTCAAACAATACACCACGCCTGATCCGTAATCAACTACCGATACCAGCCCCTGCTTGATCAGCTCATTCAGATGGAATGTGTTGATCGAATAATTTTGAAGTACACGCATTGCTTTCTTACATTCTTCATACCTTTCCGAACATATTATTGAAATTGCATTCTTGGATTCCTCGTCGAATGGAACAACAATACTCTGGACGGAATCGATCACTTTGAATTCACGATTGGCATCTCTGAATGCCTGTCTCATAAGACATGACGGGATGTTACCATATTTGTTCTTATACGACTGCACCCCCGATTTATTATTCGAAAGCATGCCGAATAAACTCATTCCTACCGTTTTGAGAGGGTAATACATCTCATTATTTCTCTTGAAGAAATAATATTTGTAATACTCATTCATTACTTTTGGAGAGATAACATCCTCAGGATATTTTCTCATTAAAATATCGGCATATCTGCATCCCTCTTCGATATCTCTGAGGCTGGATGTGTTCTCTCCGGTTCTGACCACGAACACATTTCCGCATTCATGCCTAGCATTACGGTTGCAACGCCCTGCAGCCTGAGCAATGGAATCCAAACCAGCCAGACTCCGGATCACGGAATCAAAATCAGCTCTATCCGTTCTGAGGCTGGTAGGTCATTCAGATCGACAGCTTGAGCTTGCCCTCTTTGAACCGAAAGGCAGGCGAGGGATGTGAGTGTCTTC
>LVVU01000055.1:7657-16230 GCA_006954465.1 Candidatus Methanoprimaticola hominis | reverse complement strand
GCTTCGATAGAAGCTTGCGACCGGGCAGCGGAGGCTTTAAACTCCGTTAGCCCGGTCATGGTCTTGAAAACGGACGAGCCGTGTTTCTCAACCTAATAACGGGTTTGGTAAGAGGTTTGGTAAGGGGTTTTGAGACCGCATCAGCCCAGGAGGGCGTGAGCGGCGGTCTCGCAGTAGTCGAAGATGAGCTGGGGGTACAGTCCCAGCACGATGACGAAGACCACGCAGATCACGATGGCGGCGAGGAACGCGCCGGGGATCTTGATCTTCTCTTCGGTGGTTCCCTTGTCGACGTACATCGCCTTGACGACCCTCGCGTAGTAGTACAGCGAGATCGCGGAGTTCAGGATGGCGATGAACGCCAGCCAGACCCACTGGGAGGACACTCCGTCCACACCACCCAACGCTGCATTGAACAGGAAGAACTTGGAGGTGAATCCGGCCAGAGGCGGTATACCTGCGAGGGAGAACAGGAACAGCAGCATAGCGGCGGCCAGGAAAGGCGACCTCTTTGCAAGTCCCTTGTAGTCCGAGATCTTCTCGCCCACACCGGCGCAGATGAGTGCACCGACGATGAGGAACGCTCCGCCCTTCATGAACACGTGGGTGAACATGTGGAACAGACCTGCGGACAGGGCGTACTCGCTCATGACGGCCAGAGCGATCAGGATGTAACCGGCCTGGGCGATGGAGGAGTACGCGAGCATCCTCTTGATGTTGTTCTGGGCGATCGCGACCACGTTTCCGACGGTCATGGTGAACGCCGCGATGATGGCGAAGAGGTACTGGACCTCCTCACCGCAGATGGCGTTCATCGACGAGCCGGCGACGAACAGGACGAGGAAGATCTGGAAGAACACTCCCAGACCCATCTTCTTGGATCCCGTTGCCAGGAACAGGGAGATGGGGGTGGGGGATCCCTCGTACACATCGGGAGCCCACATGTGGAAGGGCACCGCTGCGATCTTGAAGCCGTATCCGGCGACCATGCACACCAGTCCGACGGCGAGCATCCAGTTCATTCCATCGATGGTGGTCTGAGCTGCGATGGCCGCGATGTCGGTGGTCCCGGCCATTCCGTAGATCATGGAGATACCGTAGATGGTCAGGGCGGTGGACAGGCCTCCGACGATGACGTACTTGACTCCGGCCTCTGCGGCCCTGGAGTCGTTCCTCTTCATCGTGACGAGTGCGTAGGACGAGATGCTGGTGAGCTCGACTCCCGCGAAGATGGTCAGAAGGTCCGAGGACCCTGCGACGAACATCATACCGGTGGTTGCACCGATGAGCAGGGAGTAGTACGCTCCGACGTGGAGCCTGGTGACCTCGGTGCTCGCATTGGAGACGAGGATGGCCAGGAACAGCACGATCTGGAAGAGCAGGACCATCAGGCCGGTGTACTCGTCGTAGGAGTACATGCCCAGGGTCTCGCCCTTGTATCCGTCGGTCAGCATGTAGATGTTGACCAGCAGGGAGACGACCGTGAACACCAGGGCGACGGCCCAGGTGGCGGTCCTCTTCTTCCCTGCGATCTGGACCGCAGGCAGGATCAGAGCAGCGATGAGCGTGATGATCATGGGTGCGACTGCGGAATAGTCTCCGAATATGTCAGTTACGAACATCACAGAACACCTCCGAACGAGGAGACGAGAGCGTCGACATACGGGTCGATGAATCCCAGAGCTGCATCGGGCCAGACTCCGAAGAGGGCGACGAGCACGGCCAGGACGGCCAGCGCCGCGAACTCGGGCTTGCTCAGGTCGTGGACGTGCTCGAGGTCGATCTTGGTCGTCTCGGGACCGAAGAGCGTCCTCTGCATGGACCAGAGGTAGTAGCCGGCGGTGAGCATGAGGGTCAGCAGGCAGAACAGCAGCAGCCAGAGGACTCCCTCGGACTGGATGAACTCGTAGAACCCGTAGACGAGCGGGAACTCTCCCCAGAACCCGACGAGACCGGGCAGACCGAGGGAGGCCATGAACGAGATCATCATGAACGTGGCGAAGACGGGCATCTTCCCGGCCAGTCCTCCGAGCAGGGGGATCTCCCTAGTTCCGAGGGCGTGTCCGGTGAATCCGCACACCATGAACAGCATCGCGGAGATGAGTCCGTGGGCGAACATCTGGAAGATGGCGAAGGTGATTCCGATGTCGGACAGGCATCCGATACCGAGCATTACCATTCCCATGTGGCTGATGGACGAGAACGCGACCATCTTCTTGAGGTCGGTCTGGGCGATACAGGCGTAGGCACCGTAGACCATCGAGATGAGTCCGATGGCGATGATGACCCACTGCCAGTGCTCCGCACCTGCGGGGAAGCACTCGAGACAGATCCTGATGATACCGTAGGATCCCATCTTCAGCATGACACCGGCCAGGATGACGGATCCGGCGGTGGGGGCCTCGACGTGCGCGTCGGGCAGCCATGTGTGGAAGGGCACCGAGGGCATCTTGACCATGAATCCGAAGAACAGGAGCGCGAAGACCGCGGCCTGGAATCCGGTGGAGGTCATGGGCATCAGTGCGACCATGTTGCCGAAGTCGAAGTTCGCGACTCCGGTCATGTCCAGGCTCATCCAGCCCATCGCGAAGATACCGATGAGCATGACGAGGGACGCCACGTGGGTGTAGATGAAGAACTTGATGGCGGCGTAGTGCCTCCTGGGTCCTCCGTACCAGTTGATCAGGAAGTACATGGGGATCAAGGTGACCTCCCACATGACGTAGAACAGGAAGTAGTCCGACGCCGTGAATACTCCGATCAGTCCGACCTCCATCGCCATGAGCAGCGCGTGGAAGTAGTTCGGCCTGTCGCTCTCTCCAGCGGAGAAGAGGATGACCAGAGGGGTCAGCAGTGCGGAGAGGAAGAGCATCAGGATGCTCAGTCCGTCGACTGCGAGGTTGAAGTTGATCACGATCGAGCTGGTCTCGATCCACTTGGCCTCGTAGCTGTAGTCTCCCCAGCTTCCGTTGAAGCCGGCATACATCAGATAGATTGTCAGGACCAGGGTGATGACGGAGAAGACTCCGGCGACGACCTTGGCGAGCTTCTGCCTCTCGCCGCCCATTGCGAGGGTGGCGATCGTTCCGATGAACGGGATGATCAGCAGGAGGGGCAGGATCATAGTATCGATACTCATTTCACATGCCTCCCAGGATCATTGCGATCACGACGAACAGGACCGAGAGGACGGCGACGCCCAGCAGGACCACGGATGCGTAGTCGTGGACGTTTCCGGTCTGGACCTTGCTCATGGCGTCTCCTCCGCCGACGACGGCCGCAGACAGTCCGTTGACGGTACCGTCGATGACCTGCCTGTCGACATAGTTGACACCCTTGGCGACCCCGTATCCGAGCTTCCAGGAGATCTGGTTGTACAGGTCGGGGAACCACCATCTCTTCGTGAGCGCCTTGTAGAGCCACGAGTTGCCGTCCTTGTTGAACTTGCCGGGGTCCACGGTCTTCTTCACGTACATGACGTAAGCGATTCCGATACCGACCAGTGCGAGGACGATCGTCAGATAGGTGTAGGAGTTGGTGAACAGCTCTGTGAAGTACTCGAAGCCCTCCGCGTGGCCGCCTCCGACCTGGAAGCCGGTGGCCGCGACGTCGAACGAGATCATGGCGTCGAGTCCGAACATGAGCAGGAATCCGCTGAGGACAGCGAACACGGACAGGATGACCAGCGGGGTGGTCATGGTCTTGGGGGACTCGCCGTGGCAGTGCTGCGAGGCGTGACCCTCCTCTCCCATGAACGTCATGAACCACATGCGGAACATGTAGAACGCGGTCATGAAGGCGGTGATGATGGCCAGGATCCAGAGGACGGTGAACCAGACGGTTCCGTCGTGTCCGGCCTCCATTGCGATCTCGATGACGAGATCCTTGGACCAGAATCCGCTGAATAGGGGGAATCCGGCGATGGACAGGGATCCGAGGAGCATGGTGATCGAGGTGATCTTCATGTGCTTCCCGAGTCCGCCCATCTCGCGCATGTCCTCGGTTCCGACGGCGTGGATGACCGATCCGGAGCACATGAACAGCAGGGCCTTGAAGAAGGCGTGGTTCATCATGTGGAAGCATCCGGCGATGAATCCGGCCGCTCCTGCGGTGATGAGGATGTCTCCCTCGGCTCCACCCATGTCCATCCCCAGAGCGATGAGGTAACCTCCGGCTCCGAGACCCAGGATCATGTATCCGAGCTGCGAGATTGTGGAGTACGCCAGGACCCTCTTGATGTTCATGTTGTTGAGAGCCATGGTGGCCGCGAAGAACGCGGTGAATCCTCCGATGAGACCGACGAACAGCATGACGTTGACGTCCTGGATGAACAGGGGGTAGGCCCTTGCGACCAGATAGACTCCGGCCTTGACCATGGTCGCCGCGTGGATAAGAGAGGACACAGTGGTAGGTCCTGCCATCGCATCGGGCAGCCAGTCGTGCAGGGGGAACTGAGCGCTCTTTCCGATGACTCCTCCGAAGACGAGGAGCATGGCGAGCGTGAGGTTGTTCGAGTCGACGCTAGCGATGGCGGCGGGGTCGAACATGTTGGTGTAATCGAGGCTGTGAAACTCTCCGAGGAGGATGAACAGTCCGGCCATGAGGCAGACGTCTCCCATCCTCGTGACGAGGAAGGCCTTCTTGGCGGCGGATGCCGCGTTGGCGGAAGCTGCGTCTCCGTCTGCGTGCCTGAAGGACCAGAATCCGATCAGGAGGTAGGAGCACAGCCCCATGACTTCCCAGAAGATGAACAGCTCGAGGAAGTTGCTGGACACGATGAGTCCGAGCATTCCGGTCAGGAACAGGGAGACCTCGGCGTAGTACCTGGTCTTCCTGGCTCCCTGGTCTCCCATGTACCCGATGGAGTAGATGAAGATCAGGGTCGAGATGAACGACGAGAACAGCATCATCATGCATGTCAGGCCGTCGACGTAGTATCCGAGGTGGATCTCGATGTCTCCGATGCTGAACCAAGCGATCTGCTCGGTCACGGGGTTCGGATAGACATCTCCGGTCAGATACTCGTATGAGATGATCGCCGAGATGATGAACGCGATGAGCGCTCCGGCGATGGCGATGTACCCTCCTTTCTCGGGGGTCTTCCTTCCAAGGAGTCCGATGATAAGGAAGCACAGCATCGGGATGAGGGGTACGAGCCAAGTGTATTCTATCAACATGCTTACCACCTCATGGATGTGAGACCGTCCTCATCGAGTTCGGTCGTCTTCCTCATCTTGTATGCATTGAGCAGGATGGCGATACCGACAGCGACCTCTGCGGCTGCTACGGTGATCGTCACGATGACGAACGCCTGACCCATGATGTCGGGGTGGAAGGCGCCGAACGCGACGAAGTTGATGTTCGCTGCGTTGAGCATGAGCTCAATGCACATCAGTACGATGATCGCATTGCTCTTTGTGACCACTCCGTACGCTCCGATGGAGAACAGAATGGCTCCGAGAAGCAGGAAGAACTCAATTGGAATCATCCGATTCAACCTCCTCTCTCGAAATGACGACTCCGCCGATCATGGCGCCGAACATCAGCAGTGCGAGCGGGATCAGGATGAGCCCGTACTTCTCGAAGATGGTGTACGCAAGGCTGTTCTCCTTGAGATCGCCGTTCTCGTCCCAGATGCTGTCCTCGTCGTCAGTGGGGAACGTGGGCTGCTCCTGGGGCTCGTTGGTGCCGGTGTAATCGGCCCAGTTGACGGAGAAGATCCCGACTGCCAGGACGGCGAGCAGGACCACGGCCACGGTTGCGCCGACAGCCTTCTTCTTATCCGCAATGCCGAAACTCATTCGGAATCACCCTTTTTCATGATGTATCTTCTAGTCAGCATGATGCTGAACGCGAACAGGATCGTGATGGCTCCAACGTAGACCAGGATCTGGATAACGCCTATGAACTCCGCTTCGAGGAAGAAGTAGACGAATCCGACGCACAGGAATACGAGCGCCAGGTAGAAGGCGCTGTGAACGACCTCCGGGTCGGTGACGACGTAGAGCGCCGCCAGGACGGCGATGGCCGCCAGGAGGACGAATGCCAGGAGATCCAAGTTTCCGAGGAGGTAGTTACCGAAGTCGCCGAATCCTCCGCAGAACGCGTCCCAAATGTCCCTGATGATTCCCATCAGAGCACCTCCTTCATCAGAAGAGCATCCTTGGGACAGTCGTCCACGCAGTTGTTGCAGCAGATGCACTTCGATTCATCGATGACCGGGCGCAGTATGGGCTTGCCGGTCTTCTCGTTCTTTCCTTTCTCCACCATCTCGATGGCGTTGACAGGGCAGACCTTGGCGCATTTCTTGCAGCCGATGCACTTGGCGTCGGTCAGCTCGGGCCTGTCCAGACTGGCCAGGGCCACGCGCCTCTCGGGGTTGCCGTTGTCGATATCGGATTGGAGAGTGACCTCCAGCTTGACCTTCATTCCCTCGGTGGTCTTGTCGTAGGCAAGCCTGCGGGGACCGTAGAGCAGGTCGAATCTCGTGAACTCGGCGAGCTCGTACTCGGGGGTGACGGTCATGGCGTCGACGGGGCAGTACTCTGCGCAGTATCCGCACATGGCGCACCTGCCCATGTTGACCTGAGGCCTCTTGACGATGTTGCCGTCGTCATCCTCGGCGTCGACGAGCTTGATGCACGCAGTGGGGCACATGCGCACGCACATGCCGCATCCCACGCACTGGTCGAAGATCAGTCCGGGGCGTCCGCGGTAGTTGTCCGGGACCCACTCCTTCTCGTAGGGGTACAGGACGGTGACGGGCCTGCGGGGGATGTTCTTCAGGAACAGCTTCAGGACCGCCCACTGGGGCTTGAGGACCCAGAGGTGCCTCGCATTGCTGCGGGGGTACTTGTCTAGATATTTCATGCTCATCAGAAGAAGCCTCCTGTCTTGAGCAGCAGCACTACTGCCAGGTTGATCACGGACAGGGGCATGAAGACCTTCCATCCGATGTTGACGATCTGATCGGGCCTGACACGTCCGAGAGCGGCCCTGACGAGGATCATCAGGAAGAACACGAACCAGGACTTCAGCAGGAACACGATCTCGGGCACGGGGCCGTTGCCGATGATGGGAAGAGCCCATCCGCCGAGGTACATGATGGCGAACATGGAGCATGCCACGTAGCCTCTGAAGTAGTCGGCCAGCATGATGAGACCCCACTTCATTCCGGCGTACTCGGTCTGCCATCCCTCGACCAGCTCGGCCTCTGCCTCTGCGATATCGAAAGGCACACGCTCGGATTCCGCGGTGGCGCAGAAGAAGAACGTGATGGCACCGATGATCTGCGGGATGAAGTACCACATGGTGTCGTACTGGGCGTCGACGATGTCGCCGATGTTGAAGCTGCCCGGTGGTGGCGATCATGATGAGCATGGGGACCTCGTAGGAGATCATCAGCTCGGCGGCACGCATACCTCCGATCATGGCGTACTTGTTGTTCTGGGACCATCCGGAGACCAGGATGAAGAACGGCGCCAGGGCGAAGAACGCCATGACGATGAGGAGTCCGGAGTCGTAGTTGACGACGAACCATCTCTGGGACAGGGGGATCATACATGCCAGCAGGACGGAGACTCCCACGATGAGGGAGACGGTCCACATGTAGGTCATGTTGTCGACCTTCTTGGGGATGGTGTTCTCCTTCATGAAGGTCTTGAGTCCATCGGCCACGCACTGAAGGAATCCCTTCATACCGACCATGGTTCCCCTTCTGTCCATCATCCTACCGAGGAACTTACGCTCCATCCATAGCGACAGCAGCGTACACACGAACACCACGATGAACACGATGAGCATGAAGATGATGAGTGCGAACAGCACGCTGACGTAATCGCTCATCAGCCACTCGGACACGCAGTTGCCGGGGAAGATCAGGTTGATCAGCCAGGCGATCGCTCCGCCGATGATCTCCCACAGCTTGTAGGAGATGTCGAAGGGCAGGTTGTAGACGCCCTCGAACGGGTAGAACTGGTTCTTCATGGGATCGTTGAAGAAATCGATCCAATTGAGAATGCTAGAATACTCTACCAACGGAATCACCTGTCTGTCTCGCCCAGGCACATGTCGATCTGAGCGAGGACGGCCGGAACATCGGCGATCCTGACACCCACGCACTGTGCCTTGGCGGATGAAACGTTCACGAAGATCGGACTGCGCACCTTGAGCCTGTAGGGCTTGTCGGTGCCGTCGGATACGAGGTACATGAGGGACTCTCCACGGGGGTCCTCGAGCCTGGTGAAGTGCGTACCGGCGGGAACCCTGGAGGGGACCTTGATCCTGTACGGGGCGTTCTTTCCGAGCGCCTGGATCTTCTTCACTGCCTGCCTGATGATGTCGCAGGACTGGAACATCTCCTCGATACGGATCATGTATCTGGCATACGAGTCGCCCTCAGTGAGGACGGGGACCTCGAAATCGACCTTGTCGTAGTTGTCGTACGGGTCGTCCCTGCGGATATCGAAATCGACACCGCAACCCCTCATCGCAGGTCCGGTCAGTCCGAGGTTGGCGGCCTGCTCCCTGGTGAGGTAGCTGATGCCCTTCATCCTCGAAACGATGACGGCGCT
>LVVU01000055.1:0-7550 GCA_006954465.1 Candidatus Methanoprimaticola hominis | reverse complement strand
CTCGGGTAGTTGGTGGTCATCCTGGCACCGCACAGCTTGACGTTGAGATCGAGGAAGTACTCCCTCTCCCTCATGGCCCAGAGGAACACGGTCAGGTTACCGAGGTCGGTACCGACGGCGGCGAGCCACATGAGGTGGGACTGGATACGGCAGATCTCGTCCGAGACGATCCTGATGTACTTGGCCTTCTCGGGGATGTCCATTCCCAGTGCCTTCTCGACGGTCATGCAGTACAGGTGGGTGTACGTCATGGAAGCGGCGTAGCAGAGACGGTCCGCCATGGGGATGATCTTGGGATAGGTCCTGTTCTCGGTCTCCTTCTCCCAGCCCCTGTGCAGGTATCCGACGATGGGGTCCGCATCGATGCAGATCTCTCCATCGACCTGGATCTTCAGGGTCCAGAGTCCGTGCGAGAACGGGTGCTGCGGACCCATGATGATCCACATCTTGTCCATTCCCATCTTGTCGGACTCGGCCTTCAGCTTCTCTTCGGCCGCGACGATAGGTGCTAATGAATCGGTCATTTCACTCCTGCCCCCTGAGCTTGTAGGATTTCCTGAACGGGAAGAACTCGTAGGTCTCGGGCGTGAGGAGCCTCTCGAGCCTGGGGTGACCGTCGAAGACGATACCGAAGAGCTCCCAGGTCTCCCTCTCGTGCCAGTTGGCTCCCTGCCAGATGAGCGCGACGGAATCGATGTGCGGGTCATCGGAAGGAAGGTCGACGGAGAGCTCGATCATGAGTCCGTTCCAGTAGTTGGACAGGTGATAGACGACGGTGAGGTGATCGACGTAGTCGACACCGATGACGGTGGAGCAGTGCTCGAACGTCAGGTTGTCGTGGATGAACACGCAGACCTCCTTGGAGATCTCCTTGGGAGCCTTGGCATAGACCCTGCGGGTCTCGGTGCCAGTGACCTCCACCTGGGGGAATTTCTCGGTGAGAAGCGTTTTGACCTCATCCTCGGTGGGCGCCTGGTAGACTGCCGATGTATCCATCTTCAGTCCTCCATGAAGACGCCTCTCCTGAAGTAGTCCTCGATCTTCTTCTGGAGCAGCATGAAGCCGTCGATCATCGCGTCGGGACGTGCGGGGCATCCGGGGATGTAGATATCGACCGGGACAATCTGGTCCAGGCCCTGCACGGTGTTGTAGGAGTCGTACCAGGGTCCGCCGGAGATGGCGCACTCGCCCATGGCGACGACCCACTTGGGGTTGGGGATCTGTTCGTAGAGACGCCTGAGGTCGGGACGGATCTTCTTGGAGATCCAGCCGTTGACCAGCAGGATGTCGGTCTGCCTGGGCGAGGAACGGTAGATCATTCCGTAACGCTCGGCATCGTATCTGGGAGCGGACGCGGCGGCCATCTCGAGGGCGCAGCAGGCGAGACCCCAGTGCAGAGGGTGCATGGAGTTCTTCATAGCCCAGGCCCAGATAGGTCCGGTCAGCTCGTCTATGGTCTTCTTGGTACCGGAGCTCAGAAGGTCGTTAATCATGGCGTCAGACCACGACATGAACTCATCGGCACTCATGGCCACAGCATGGGGGTACAGGCTCATATCCATACGTTTTCCTCCTTTTTCAGGGAGTAGCAAACCCCAAGAATCAGAATCGCGAAGAAGGCGATCATCATGGTCTGAGCAGTGGTCGACAGTCCGGAGAACGCGACCGCCCAGATCATGAGGAAGGTTGCGACCAGGTCAAATACTACGAAGATCAGAGCGAACGTGTAGTACTGGAACCTGAACTGAACCTGTGCCTCTCCGATAGGTTCTGAACCGCACTCATAGGTTGATTCCATCCACTGAGTGGGTTTCTTGGGCCGGATGAACCTCGATGCCCACCATGCCAGAGGGGCGAAGCCGAGGGCGATGACCGCGACTATCGCCAATGGCATGTAAAATGCTACTAGAGACATTGTACGCGCGCAAGAGATGGAAGTATAAAATGGCCACGTCGTCCTGGCCTTACCATATATATTAGGAAAGGTGGCTTTCTCGACATTTGTGCGAGACCAGAGACAGCGTTGAGATCCCGACGATGTTTTTTCTACGACGTAGGGGATTGACCTTGCATGACTGCAAGGATCGGCTTCATCGGGGCCGGGAAGATGGCGGAGGCCCTCATCGCGGGGCTCATAGCGAAGAATGTCTACACGAAGGACGAGATCATCGCATGCGCACCCAGCCAGGGGACTCGCGACCACATGTGCCAGACATACGGGATCCGCATGTTCGCGACGGCCTCCGAGGTCGCCGCCGAGACGAAGCTCGCCGTCCTCGCCGTCAAGCCGAAGCAGGTACCCCATGTGTTCGTCGACGAGGGAACCAGGATGCAGGAGGGGACCACCGTCCTCAGCCTGGTCGCAGGACTCACCATCGACAAGCTGAAGACATATGTGCCAGACTCCAAGATCGTGAGGGTCATGCCCAACCACTGCGTCGCGGTTCTCGAGGGCGCCATGGGCTACGCGACGGACGGGACGCTGTCCCCGGAGGAGACATCGAACATCGCCTCGGTTCTCGGAGCCGTCGGACTCGCCGTGGAGATCACCGAGGACCAGATGGATGTCATCACGGGCCTTGCAGGGAGCTCGCCCGCCTTCCTCTATCTCGTCATCGACGCCATGGCCGATGCGGGCGTCCTGAACGGGCTTCCGAGGAAGGATGCCATCCGCCTCGCGGCCCAGAGCATGCTCGGATCCGCCAAGATGGTCCTTGAGACGGGGAAGCACCCCGATGTCCTCAGGGACGAGGTGTGCTCGCCCGCCGGAACGACGATCGAAGGCGTGCGTGCCGCGGAGGACCTCGGGCTCCGCTCTGCGATGATCGCAGCTGTGGATGCCGCGGTTCAGAAATCGCGCAGCATGACCAGGTGATCGGTGCCTGAAGAAGGACTTCACCAGGCCGCAGACCACTCTGGGACCGTTGGCCCATATCGAGCCGGCGTCCCAGTCCAGGTCGTTCTTGTTGGCGATGGTCGAGTTCATCATCCTGGTGCCCTCGTCCTTCGTCTCCCACAACCTGGCCTCGCGCTCGGCCGGATCCCTGATGAGCATGATCTCATCGATCCTGTGCATGAGCTCGCGGGCCTTCTGCGTACGGTCGACCCTGCTCTCGTAGGACTCCTTCGTGGCCCTTCCGGCCTCGTACTCGCACCTGGCGAGCTCCAGGGCCGCATCGTAGGAGATCTCCGCCACATCGTCGCGGGACATCCATTTCGTCTCGTAGGAGAGCACGTGCTTCCACGAGGGGTTGTCCAGAAGCCTCCTGTGCTCCTCAAGGGTACGGGCGCGGAGCGTGTAGCCCCATTCGGACGGGTTCTCGAAGATCTTGCTCCCGGGATCGACGAACGGTGCGAACGGCGCGTTGTAGATGAACAACTTGTCCTCCTGCTTGACCGAGGCCCAGAGCTTCTTGGCCACTCTGGCGCTGTCCATGGCGGATTCCCTGTCCTGATAAGGCAGTCCGTTCATGTAGAACAGGTCGAACCTGCTGCATCCGCACTCGAACGCGGTGGGGATGGTCTGCTCGATGGCCTGGTTGGTGTATCCCTTGCCCAGAACCGAACGGACCTTCTCATCATGGGAGTCCGGGGAGAACTCGATGGACCATCCGTTCTCGAATGTACGGTCCACATCGTTGAAGTACTCCATCCCGGCACCGTTGAACAGCTCGATGACGACGTGGTTCTTGACACCGCGATCCCTGCACTCCTCGAGGAAGCGCTGGGCGTATCCCGCACTGTGCTGCCTCAGATCCCCGACGATGAATATCGGGGTGTCCAGGTAGGATTGGATGATGCTTATGTCCTCTGCGAGCTTCTCGGGGCTCCTGAAGGCGGGCTTCTTCCTGCATACCACGTTCCCATTGGCGAAATGGGACCCTCCGCATTCGGCGCAGTTGATCGTGCACCCGCGGACGGTGAACACGGAGGTCAGGGGGAGCTTGTCCCACCCGTACCAGGGCAGGGCCCCCTTGATGTCCATATTCCTCATGACGTTCCTGATCATCACGCCGTAGTCGAACTTGACGGAATCCAGCGAATCCAGGGAATATGTCAGACCGTTGTCGTGGACCTTTCCGTCATCGTCCTTCCAGACCAGGTTCGGGACCTGCGACAGGTCCCCTCCCCTCTGAAGGGCCTCCATCATCATGACCGTGGGCACCTCGGTGGTGTCCCCGCGCATGACCAGATCGACCTCGGGGCGCTGGATGAGCTCCTCCCAGAAGTAGGACGACGTGAAACCTCCGAGCTCGACCTTGGCGTCGGGATGGTGCTTCTTGACGATCTTCGCCAGCTCGAGAGCCCCGTGGGCATGCGGCATCCAGTGGAGGTCGATGGCGAACACGTCCGCATCGATCTTCCTGATGCATTCCTCCGCATCGAAGGAATCGCTCTGGAGCATCCTGACCGCTATGTTCAGGATCCTCGTGCTGAAGCCGGCCTCCATCAGCTCGGCGCATATCGTCATGAACCCGATGGGATACATCTCGAACACCGGGGACGACGGGATGACATCGGATACGGGCCCGTAGAATATGGGCTTCTTACGGAAATCGTAGACGCTGGGTGCGTGCAGGAAGACTATGTCCCTCTTCATCGGATCACTTGCCGAAGCGCCTGACGCGCTGCTGATACGTGCGGATCGCACGAAGGAAGTCGATGTGCCTGAAGCCGGGCCAGTACACATCGGTGAAATAGAATTCTGAATAGGCCATCTGCCAGAGCAGGAAGTTGGATACCCTGATCTCCCCGGAGGTGCGCAGCACCAGGTCCGGATCGGGGATCCCGGTCGTGGAGATGTATTTCGAGATCGTGTGCTCGCAGATATCCTCCACCTCCATCCTGCCGTCCAAGACGTCCTGGGCTATGGAACGGACGGCCTGGGTGATATCCTGGCGTCCGCCGTAGGCGATGGCGAGGTTGAACGTATGGCCGTCGAATCCCGCGGTCTTCTCCAGGGCATAATCCATCGCCTTCTGGACCTTTTCCGGGAGGGCGTCCCTCTCGCCGATGACCCTCACGGCCACCCGCTCCTTCTGGACCCTCGGATCGTCCGCGAACTCGTACAGGGACTGCTCCATGAGGTCCATGAGATAATCGACCTCCTCCTCGTCCCTGTTGAAGTTCTCCATGGAGAACGCATAGACGGTCAGCACCCCGATATCGAGATCGAGGCACCAGTGGAGGACCTCCTCCAGCTTCTTGCGGCCCAGCCTGTGGCCCTCCATGGGGGCCTCGCCGAGGACCTCCTCGGCATAGCGGCGATTGCCATCCATTATGATGGCGATGTGATTGGGCATCTCGCCGGCGCGGACCTCCTTCTCCAGCTGCGAATCGTAGGTGGCGTAGGCCTTGTCGGTGAAGATGCCCTTTATGTCCATGGACTCACGCGAAATCCTCGGGTATGCCGGCGGACCTCTCGCCGAGATCGAAGCACCCGATGGCGGCCACCGCCCCGATGACCCCTTTGAGTCCCGTGACGCTGATGATCTGGACCCCGGTCTCCTCGGCGACCTTGATCGGTAGAGGACGGACTTGCAGGACCAACCGTAGTCCCTGAGCTTCTCGGGGACCTCGAGTCCCTGGAACACGGTGATGACCGCATCCTCGGAGTAACTCTGCTTGCGTACGAAGTCCACTGCATACTCGATGAGCGCCGGGATCTCCTCCTCCTTCACAGCGAACGATACCGCGGTGGAGCAGCAATTGGTGGTCTTGTTGGGGACCTTCGGATTCAGCTGGATGATCTTGTGCTCCAGGAATCTGCCGATGGGGCACTCCATCCCGAGCTTGAGGGAGACGACCCATGATGCGCCCTTCTCCTTGGTGTCGGTGTCGTCGATGCCGATGATCACCCTCACCATCTTGGGCGTGATGATGTCCACGTGGGCGCGGTGCGCCCCTCCGATCTGGAAGTCGTCGGGATACTCGGTGCGGATGACGTCGGAGCACTGAGGGATGCATGCGCCTATGCCGACGGTGGCTCCGGCGATGCCGAACCATGTGGTGCGTACCTCGTCGCCCTCCACCTTCAGCGCGGAGAGCCCCTGGCCTCCCACATCGGCGGACACGGGGCCGAAGTTGAGCTCCTTCTCCCCGATGGTGACGTCCATGACGATGGAATCAGACTCTATGCTGATCCTGTCGATCACGCCGCCGGTGCGGCGCCTGTTGACGAGGTCCCACTCCCCGGGACCCTTGGATACGCACTTCTCGATGATACGGGCCTTGCCGGCCTTCTCGTCTACGAGGGTGAAGAACCCCTTGCAGAACAGAGGGCCGTAGCGCGCCCTGACCTCGTCGGGCCTGAGGACCTGCATCACTCCTCATCCCCTTCGTTGTCATCGTCATCCCCGTTGTCCCAATCCTCGGGATCGGCGATGTCTATCGCATCCGAGGGGACATGCCTGCACAGGAACACCGTCTTCGCGGCCCTGCCGATATCGGAGCCCATCTCCATGCAGACCCCCGTATCGATGACGAGGATTTCGGGCTCCTCCATCCTGACGGCTCCGGCCCTGAGGGCGTCCCTGTAGGTGAGCGACAGATGGACCATGTTCCTGTCCGTGGGCGATATGCCATCACGGAGGATGTCGTCCGACTCCTCGGGATCCACGGGATAGAACAGCTCCGGAGGGATGTCCTGGTTGTCGAGCCTGAGGTCCAAGGGGATCGTGTGGCCGTAGGTGGCGTGGATCCTCCCGTTGGCGATGGAGTAGCGGCCCTTGGGGTCGGTCTCGATGAGCGCCTCGATATGCCTGGGCTTGAGCCAGTTCATGTAGGTGTGGCGGGCCCTGATCAGAGATACGACCTCCTGCATGGCGACATAGCCCTGGTCGTCCATGTCGGGATCGAACTTGCCGTGCCTGAGGATGGCGGCGAGGGTGCGGCCGATCCTCTCGACCTCTTTATCGGACATTATGAACTTGCCCTCCTCTCCGCAGATGGGACATCTCTCCGCACGGAAGTAGCCGTGCTCCTCGCATTCCCTTATCATTGTGACACCTCCGAAGCCAATTCAGCTGCGCGAACCGCATTGGCCATAAGCATACATATCGTCATTGGCCCCACGCCGCCCGGGACGGGCGTTATCGCGGAGGCCTTCTCGCTCACGGCGTCGAAATCCACATCGCCGGTGAGCCTGGATCCGCTTGGACGGGTGGGATCCTCGACCCTGTTGGTGCCGACATCGATGACGACGGCGCCCTCCTTCACATCGTCCGCCTTGATGAAGCCGGGCTTGCCGATGGCGACGATGAGGATATCGGCCTGCCTCGTGATGGAACCCAGGTCCTTGGTCCTGGAATGGACGACGGTGACGGTTGAATCCGCGCCCGGACCCTTCTGGAACATGAGGGCGGCCATGGGCTTGCCCACGATGTTGCTCCTGCCGACGACGACGACATGCTTTCCGGCGGTCTCGATGCCGGACCTTATCAGCATCTGCTGGACGCCGGCGGGGGTCGCGGGCATGAACGCCGGATCCCCTGTGAGGAGCTTCCCCACGTTGAAGGGGTGGAAGCAGTCCACGTCCTTGGACGGGGACA
>LVVU01000054.1 GCA_006954465.1 Candidatus Methanoprimaticola hominis | reverse complement strand
GGCGGAACGCTCGATCCCTACGTCAGCGGGGTGCTCCCTGTTACCTTGGGAAAGGCTGTACGCCTCACAGATGTGGTCCTGTCCTCGGACAAGGAGTACATCTGTCTGATGAAGCTCCATGCCGACCGTCCCGAGGCGAGGATCAGAGAGGTCCTCTCCCGCTTCGTCGGAAGGATCTACCAGCTCCCTCCTGTGCGCTCGGCTGTCAAGAGGCAGCTGAGGATCAGGAGGATAAGGGAGCTCGAGGTGTTGCAGATCTCCGGCCGCGACGTCCTGTTCCGGGTCGAATGCGATGCGGGGACCTATGTCCGCACGCTATGCGTGGATGTCGGCGACGTTCTGGGTTGCGGAGCCAGCATGACCGAGCTCAGGCGCACCCATGACCGAGGATCGCGCCCATACGCTGCAGGAGATCCGCGATGCGTATGTGTTCTGGCAGCAGTACGGCCATGGCGAATACCTCCGCGACATGATCATCCCTCTGGAGGCCCTTGTCGAACCGCTTCCGAAGGTCGTGGTCAAGGCCACCGCGGTGGATGCGATATGCCACGGAGCCAGTCTGGCGGTCAAAGGCGTCCATATGCTCGATCAGGACATCAGGAAGAACGCCCTCGTGGCGATGATGACCGCACGCGGCGAATTGATCGGTCTGGGAAGGATGGCGATGTCCACCGACAAGGTCATGGCGGCCAAGGCAGGTGTCGCGGTCGAGACCAAGAGGGTCATCATGGATCGCGGCCATTATCCGAGGATGTGGCGCTACTCCACCGATCTGGATACGGATCCGGAACCGGAGTTCGTCTTCTGAGCGGATATGATTATTACTGCCACGCCCTTACGAGGGTCGGAGTGCGGTGTCTTGTTCGGTAAGAGGGAGCAGGTCTACGGTCCGGAAACGGTCTCTGTCGGTGATTTCGATATAACGGTCGACGGTTGCTATCGCAATGTCGTCACCATTCCTCTCGACGTGAGGCCCCACCGCATGCTCAGGGTGAGCGTGAAGTCCGATCATCCCGTCGATGTCGCCGTGGCGCGGGAGGATCATTCCGCCGCAGGCCACAAGGACGGCGTCATGGAGGCCACCCTCGGCCCCTTCGATACAGGCAAGCACAAGAGCATGGGGATATTCCTCGGCGTGTACAAGGGCGACAAGGCCAAGGTGACCGTCGAGGCATGGACCGACAAGGAGTGAACATGTCCGACTACATGGCCCGGGATTCCGACAAGCAGCGCGGCCTGCTCTTCCTGGCACTGTTAATCGCCACCGCCGTTGCGGCTCTGGTGCTGCCTCATCTCACCGACATCTCGTTGTATGAGGCGTCGGCTCTGCTGGCGGTTCCGTTCATCGTCCTCGGTGTCCTGGATATGGCCGTGGCCAGGAGATGGCTGCCGCTGGTGTCCTGCCTGGTCATCCCCGCGGTTCTGTATCTCGTATCCTGGGAGTTCTCATTCGCCGCGCTGGCACTGCTGTGCGGTTCCACAGGCGTGGCCGCATCCACGGAGCTCATACACAGGTTCCTCATCCTCAGGCTACTCGGCTTCGCGGAGCACTGCAATGCGGGTCCCGAGCGCGGATTGGCGGACATGTCGGTGTCGTTCTTCTTCGGGATACCCAAGGATTACGACGCGAGGAACATGATGATCAACGGCACGATCCGCAGGGAGAAGGTCCCCTGGGACATCATGGCGAAGTCCTTCGCTCCGGCATTCCTGCTCCTGGTCCTGCTGTGGATGTACATCTCCGCAAGCACAGGCATCCGCTCGGATATCGGAGAAGGGGCGCTGCTGATCGTCTCCGCCTCGCTCTACATCGCGGCGGTCTCAGCGCCGTGGGCGATACTCGCCGTCACCGATGCCCGCATCGAGGTCTCCGGATCCACCTTCCGTCTGTTCGACGGCTTCTTCAGCACGATGAAGCACATGGCGGTGCCTCTGCTGCTCGGGCTGATCATAGTGGTGATCGCCTCGGACCCCGGCTGGGATGCATTCAAGCTGGCTGCAGCCAGTCTCGTGTTCTGCGCCGTGGTCGAGCTGATGGCGATGATGAAATTCAGCAACCACGCCGAGACGGAGGTCGTGTCCGACCTCTACCAAGCATGGACCGACACCCATCCCGTCGATTTCTATTCGGGATTCGACGGAAGGAACGGGAAGCATCCGCTGGACGACGGGGTTCCGGGAACCCCGAGGCGTCCTGCGGACTCCTGCTTCCCGCCTCAGAAGTAACGGTCCTCGCGGTTCATGTTCTGGTTGGCCCTTCCGGGCTTGTCCAGGGACTGGAAGATGGGTTTGAAGACCTCGCCCGAGGACATGCCGGGGGTCTTGTTCATCCCGATGATCTCGGGCTCCTCCCAGTTGGTGATTATCACTTGGTACTTCTGGCGGATCCCCTCGACCTCCACGCACGGGACGGTCTCGACGGTCCTCTTGAGGATCTCCAGGGATGCGTCCGCCATGGTCTGGATCTGCTCGGGGGTGATGTCCTTCGGAACACGGATGAAGAACGTGTGCTCCTCGGTGGTTCCGTTCAGCAGGTACGTGACCTCGGACTTCTCGAGGATCTCCCTGAACAGCTTCTCCTTCTCGTCGCCGGCGAGCTCCAGCATGCGCTTCTTGAAAACGGCCGGGATATCGATGTACAGAGCATCGCTCCCGAGGATCTTGAACATGCCCCGCTAATCCGCGACGACCTAGTAATATCCATCGCCCAGCCTGTTCGCCGACCCAATAATTAAAACGCATGCGCGTATCCGCGACTAGGTAACAGCCATGCCGGAGGACTTCAAGGTAACACCGTGGGAGGTCACGGGGGACATAGATTACGACCTGCTTATGAAGCAGTTCGGTACCGCCCCCATAGACGACGCTCTTCTAGAGAGGATGTCCAAGTACGGCCCGCTCCACCCCATGCTGAGGCGCGGGATCTTCTACACCCACAGGGACCTGGCTTGGCTGCTCAACGAGTACGACAAGGGGAACAATTTCACCCTGTACACCGGCAGGGGTCCCTCCGGGAACACCCACCTCGGACACCTGATGCCCTGGATCTTCAACAAATGGGTACAGGACACGTTCAAGTGCGACATGCTCTTCCAGATGACGGACGACGAGAAGTTCCTGTTCAAGGACCTGTCCCTGGAGGAGACCGGGAGGATGGCCTACGAGAACGCCCTGGACTTCGTGGCTCTGGGGTTCGATCCGAAGAGGACGAAGATCATCGTGGATACGAAGAACGTGCGCAGGATGTACCCCATCGCCCTGGAGGTGGCCAAGAGGACCACGTTCTCCACCGCGAAGGCCGTGTTCGGATTCGACAACTCCACGAACATCGGGTCGATATTCTACACCACCATGCAGTCGGTGCCCGCCTTCCTCCCCACTGTGGATGCGGGAAGGCAGGTCCCCGTCCTGATCCCGTGCGGGATCGACCAGGACCCCCACTTCAGGGTGACGAGGGATGCGGCCCCCCACCTGGGATACCCCAAGCCCTCGCTCGTGTTCTGCAAGATGTTCCCCGCTCTCAGCGGAGCGGACAAGATGTCGTCGTCGGACGAGAACGCGACGATCTATACGACCGATTCGCCCAAGGCCGTCAAGAAGAAGGTCGGAAGGGCCTTCACCGGCGGAAGGGTCTCGGTCGAGGAGCAGCGCCAGATGGGAGGGAACCTCGAGGTCTGTGCGGTGTTCAAGTACAATTTCTACCTCTTCGAGAAGGACGACGAGAAGCTGAACGAGCTCGCCGACAAGTGCAGGAAGGGGGAGATCCTCTGCGGAGAGTGCAAGATGTGCCTCACCGAGAGGATCAACGTGTTCCTCGAGGAGCATCAGGACCGCCGCGAGAAGGCGAAGGACATCGTCGGGGATATGACCTACGACGGATTCGAATGGTGATTATCATGGACAAAGCAATGCTTGATGGATTGAGCCACAACGAGAAGAGGCTGCTCCTGGCCCTGGCCGAGAGGGGAGGAGCGTCCTCCTCCGCGGACCTGGTCTCCGGCGGGGCGTTCTCCGTCGAGGTAGAGGCGATGAGCGCCGCATCATGGCTGGAGTCCAAGGGTCTGGCCGAGATCTCGGAGAAGATCGAGAGGTTCTACGTGCTCTCCGACGACTCCGTCGTGAAGAACGGACTCCCCGAGAGGATCGCCATCGAGACGATCCACGCCCACGGCGACAGCATGCCCATGAAGGACATGGAGGCCGAGATGCCCGAGGGCATGGGCAAGGTCGCGGTCGGATGGCTCAAGCGCAAGAAGCTGGCCGACATCAAGGATGTCGACGGCGTCAAGACGATGGTCCTGACGGACGTAGGGAAGGACATGCTCGGAAGGAGGATGCCCGACGAGGACCTCCTGGCCAGGATGGCCGAGGCGCCCGTCCCCGAGGAGGAGGCCGACAAGGCTCTCATCAAGGACCTCAAGGGCCGTCAGGGGATGATCGCCGAGAGGATCGTCGCCGAGAGGAGCGTAGCGCTCACTCCGGAGGGCAAGGAGGCCGCGGCTTCCGGCATCGAGCTCAAGCCGCAGATCACCGACATCACCGACCGCATCATCCAGAACGGCGAGTGGAAGGACGCAGAGTTCAGGAGGTACGACATCCAGACCTTCGCCCCCACCGTCAACCCCGCCAAGAAGCACATGCTCTCCAGGCTCGGGGCACAGGTCCGCAGGCTGTTCACCGACATGGGATTCACCGAGATGAAGTCCGAATACGTCCAGCCCGCATTCTGGAACCTCGATGTGCTGTTCACCCCTCAGGACCACCCCGCCAGGGACCTGCAGGACACGTTCTACCTGGAGCACCCCTCCTCGATCCACATCGACGACGAGGATCTCGTCGCGACCGTCAGGGACATCCATATGAACGGCGGCGACACCGGCTCCACCGGATGGGGAGGCGAATGGTCCAGGGAGAAGGCCGAGATGGCCCTACTCAGGACGCACAGCACCGTCAGCAGCATCAAGTACATCGCGGAGCATCCGGATGCGCCCAGGAAGGCGTTCTCCATCTCCCGCATCTTCAGGAACGAGTCCATCGACGCCACCCACCTCCCTGAGTTCACCCAGATCGAGGGCATAGTCATCGACGAGAACGGGGATTTCGACATGCTGATCTCCATGATCAGGGAGTTCTACTCCCGCATGGGATTCGATCAGATCCGTATCAGGCCCGCCTACTTCCCCTACACCGAGCCCTCGCTGGAGCTGGAGGTGTTCTTCAACGGCAAGTGGATGGAGCTGGGCGGAGCGGGCATCTTCAGACCGGAGGTCGTGGCGCCGTTCGGAGTCAAGGAACCCGTCCTCGCATGGGGATTCGGCTACGAGAGGCTGGCCATGCTCAAGTGGGATATCAAGGACATCAGAGACCTGTACATCTCCGATATCGACCACCTCAGGTCCAACAGGGTGCTCTGATCGGAATCTCGTCAGGGGATCCTTCTTCCAATACGGGGCGATGCTCAGGAGCTCGTCGGCCCTCTCGTGGTCGCCGAGCCCTCTGAGCGCCTCGGAGCTCGCGGCGAGGAGCTCGTCCATGCGGAAGGCGCAATGCGTCCTCCTCATCTCGCCTTCCCATCTTCTCAGATACGTCATCGCCTCCCCGAACCGTCCGTTGGCGGTCATGCACATCCCCAATGCGGC
>LVVU01000053.1:7443-9455 GCA_006954465.1 Candidatus Methanoprimaticola hominis | reverse complement strand
CAGCACCGGAAGGATCGACGAGGCATCCGTCAGGAAGAGCGCGCTCGTGATCGACAGATTCGCGCAGATCTCCCGCAGCCTCGGAGCCTCCAAGGTCGTAGCGTTCGCCACATGCGCCGCCAGGGAGGCCGAGAACCGCCAGGACCTGCTCGACGCCGTCTCCGAAGGCGTCGATCTGGAGGTCGTCCCCGGAGTCGAGGAGGCCAGGCTGATAGCCCTCGGCGTATTCGGCGATGTCGGCCCCTCGGAGAGGACGGTGGAGATCGATATCGGAGGCGGAAGCACCGAGGTCGTCATCCGCGAGAAGGGGGAGGACATCTTCCTCGACAGCCTCAGCATGGGAGCCGTCCGTTACAACTACTCTATGGGCATCGACTTCACTCATCGGGTATCGTCTTCCGACTACTCCCACATCCTCCGTTCCGTCGACATCGCATCCTATCACGCCGTCAACAAGGTACGGACGCTGGGATTCAGGAAGGCCGTGGGCTCCTCGGGAACCGCGATCGCCCTCGCCGAGGCCTGCGCAGCCCGCAGGGGCGATAGGGATTCATCCTATCTCGCACTGCCCGAGCTCCACGCCCTCATGATCGACCTCTGCGGGATGGATGCCCCGGATAGGCAGTCCCTCGCAGGCATCGGGAAGAACCGTACCGACATAATCATCCCCGGCGGAGCCATCATGGAGGAGCTGATGTCGCAGTTCGGCATCGACCAGTTGGAGATCAGCACCAACGGCCTCAAGCAGGGGATGATGTACGACTACCAGCTGTCCTGCGGAGGGAAGGTGGTCGATGCTAGGATATCATCTGTCAGAGCCCTCGCCAGCCGCTGCCGCTACGACCGCAGGCACGCGGAGAACGTCGAGCGCAACGCCATGTCCCTCTTCGATCAGACGAAGGCACTGGGTCTGCACTCCCTGGACCCCGAATGGAGGAGCCTCCTGTCGTGCTCGGCGATACTCCACGATATCGGCGAGCTCATCAGCTACACCAATCACAGCGAGATATCGCAGATGATCATCGAGAAGGCGGATCTGAGGGGATTCAACTGCGACGAGATCCACGAGATGGGCCTCATCGTCAGATGCCACCACAAGAAGTTCCCCGGTGCGCGCGACCCCCGCTTCGAAGGTCTCTCCAAGGATGTGGTATCGGCGATACGGATCTGCGCGATCCTGCTCAAGATGGCCGACTGCATGGACCGGCACCACAACGGCTCGGTACGTAGCGGCAAGATCGAGATCGTCAACGGCACCGCGCTCCTCGAGATGACCGCCGACACCGACCCGAGCATGGAGATCTGGAGCCTCGAGAAGCTGGCCGGCGATTTCCGCAAGGTCTTCGGGATCCCGCTCGTTCCCACGGCGGATACACCGGTGTCGTGAATCGTACACTATTTTCAGGATAATCTTAGTCAGTGATTATCCCTTTCAGGATATATTTTCAGCGTAACAACACTTGTTTTTGTAGAGTTTTCGACTCAAACAAGGGATTTTGACAAAATTAATATAAACTGAAGCACGATTCCCAACCAAAGCGGAAACCGGTCCCCTTGCATTGGAAGAGATTCCTAACTGGCTTCCGCTTCACCCTTTTTCATGGAGCTGAGATGGTCACCGCCACATCGTTCTTCGAGATGTCCGCCGAGCGCAACGGCGGTATCGTGAAGAACGGACTGTGCTCGATATGCAAAGGAGCGCACAGGCTGTGCGGCAAGGACCGCTGCCCGCTGATGGTCAAGTTCTACTCCCAGCAGAAGACCCGCCCCCTCATCGATTCCAAGGACCTTGCCGGATCCAGCCCCCCGTCTGTTTTCGTCGGCAGATACGGATACCCCAAGGTGGACATAGGCCCTCTGATCCCTCCGGAATTCGGGGACACCTCGATCATGGGGACGCCCGAGAAGTGGGTGGGGATGCCCATAGACGACATCGTCGACCTGAGATTCCGTCTGGTCAGAGGGAAGTACAGGATAGATGCCAAGGACTTCCGCAGGTACGGGAGGATGGG
>LVVU01000053.1:0-7424 GCA_006954465.1 Candidatus Methanoprimaticola hominis | reverse complement strand
CCTCGCCGAGCGTCCCGTCGATGTTGAGACGTCGTTCACGCAGAAGCCCAAGGGGCGTGTCGTTCTGGACGACAGCATCGAACCCTTCGGACCCTCCGCGAGGATGGAGCAGATGAGCATCGGCAACGGCAGATTCGAGAGGAATCTTGAGAAGAGCTTCTACGACACGGATATGAAGGCGACTGATGCGGTCGTCTCCGCATACCGCAACGGCACCCTGATATCGGAGATACAGAAGGCGTTCTCCGTCGGAACCATGGGCGTGGACAGGAACAGACGCTTCGTTCCGACCCGTTGGAGCATAACCGCCGTCGACGACATCATCGGGAAGGACCTCCTGAAGACCACCAAGTGGAACCCTCCCATCGACGATTTCCGCATATACCAATGGGAGGAGCTGGACAACAGATGGGCGGTCCTGATGATGCCCTGCACCTGGAGATTCGAGCTGATCGAGGCCTGGTATCCCAACACCACATGGAATCCCACAGGAAGGCAGATAGACATCATCCACGACAGCGAGTTCTTCGATGGGAGGACCGAGTACGCACACATCGGCGGATGCTACTACGCATCGAGGATGGCTGTGAACGAGCTCCTGATCGAGGAGGGCCGCACCGCCGGCGTCGTGATCATGAGGGAGGCCCATCCGGGCTACATCATGCCTGTCGGTGTATGGAACGTCAGGGAGAACGTCCGCGCGGCTCTGAAGACGAAGCCCTTCCACTTCGAATCCCTCGACAGGGCGTTGGATCACGTAGAGGGCATGATGGACATAAAGAGGGATACATGGATATCCAACTCCGACGTCATGAGCGACTGGCGCGTACAGAGGCGCATAGAGGACTTCTACCGACGGGGGATCGAATGGACACGACTCTGCTGGAATTCACGGACGAGGACAAGGGCTGGGACGGGCCGTTCAGGATAGTGGACTGCTCGCGTGCTCTGTCTCCTTCGGGTCTTCCCGAGATGGACTACGCCCTCAACCCCTACGGAGGATGCGAGCACGGCTGCATCTACTGCTACGCCCCCGGTCACACCCATTCCGAACTGGATACATGGCGTGTCGTCCGCGTCAAGAGGAACGTGGTCGAGAGGCTGGTCAAGGAGCTGCCGTTCGTCGAGGGGACGATAGGCATAGGGACGGTGACCGACCCGTATCAGGGTGCGGAGAACCGCTTCCGTCTCACACGCAGGTCCCTGGAGGTCCTGAAGTCGAAGGAGAGGAGGGTGCACATCCACACGAAATCCGATCTCGTCACGAGGGACATCGATCTGCTGTCCGGGATGGATGTCGTGGTGGGGATGACCATCACCACCGTGGATGACCGCGTATCGAAGATGACGGAGCCCGGTGCCCCGCTCCCCGCTGCACGCATCGAAGCGCTAACCAGGCTTCTCGATGAGGGGATAGACGCCTACGTCCTCATCGCCCCCGTCATGTCCACGCTGCAGGGCAGGGAGGGGGATCTCATCGATGCGCTGCGCGCGACTGGCGTCAAGATCGTCTTCCACGAGAACCTGAATCTCAAACTCGTGGATACCGAACGCCTCGACCGCATGGGCATAACCCCATCCCAATCCTCCGACAGGGTCCTTTCGAGGCTCTGCCTGAAGAACGGGTTGGACGATTTCGAGGACTATCGCTGAATGGTTCTGGCTGTCCTGGTTCCAATAACATAACGTTTTTATAGAAGAACTAAATTGTCGTACTCAAACATACAGGTGATACTACCATGTACGGTTCTGGAAACCAGCCCGTCATCGTGCTCAAAGAGGGCACGGAGAGGAGCAAAGACAAGGAAGCACAGTTCAACAACATCAGCGCCGCCAAGGCCGTGGCCGACGCGGTCAGGTCCACCCTCGGACCCAAGGGAATGGACAAGATGCTGGTCAACACCATCGGAGATGTCGTCATCACCAACGATGGAGTGACCATCCTCAAGGAGATCGATGTCCAGCACCCCGCCGCCAAGATGGTCGTCGAGGTCGCCAAGACCCAGGACGCCGAGTGCGGAGACGGAACCACGACCAGCGTCATCCTGGCCGGAGAGCTGCTCAAGCAGTCAGAGTCCCTGATCGACGCCAACGTCCACCCCACCGTCATCACCAACGGATTCAAGATGGCAGCTGACAAGGCTGTCGAGATCCTGAACGACATCGCCATCGACGCCAAGAGCGACAAGGTCCTCAAGACCGTCGCCACCACCGCCCTCATCGGCAAGTCCGTCGGTGAAGAGGAGGCCGCCCTGGCCGACATCGTCGTCAAGGCCTGCAAGTCCGTCGAGGAGGATGGGAAGGTCGATACCAAGAACATCCGCATCCAGAAGAAGGTCGGCGGAGTCATCGGCGACACCTACCTCGTCCAGGGAGTCGTCATCGACAAGGAGAAGGTCCACTCCAGGATGCCCGAGCACGTGGAGAAGGCCAAGATCGCTCTGTTCTCCTGCCCTCTCGAGGTCAAGAAGACCGAGTTCGATGCTCAGATCCAGATCACCGACCCCTCCATGATGTCCTCCTTCCTCGCCGAGGAGGAGAACTCCATGAAGGCCATGGTCGACAAGATCAAGGAGGTCGGAGCCAACGTCGTCTTCTGCCAGAAGGGTGTCGACGAGCTCGTCCAGCACTACCTCGCCAAGAGCGGCATCCTCGCCTACAGGAGGCTCAAGGAGTCCGATCTCGAGGCCATCGCCAAGGCCACCGGCGCAAGCATCGTCGGGAACGTCATGGAGATGACAAAGGCCGACCTCGGAACCGCAGGAGCGGTCGACGAAAAGAAGGTCGGAGAGGACGGAATGGCATTCATCACCGGATGCAAGAACCCCAAGGCCATCACCATCTTCGTGCGCGGCGGAACCGAGCACGTCCTGGAAGAGGTCGAGAGGGCCCTCAACGACTCCATCCGCGTCGTCGGTGTCGCCATCGAGGACGGAAAGGTCGTCGCAGGAGCCGGTGCGCCCGAGATCGAGCTCGAGCTCAGGCTCGACGACTTCGCCGCATCCGTCGGCGGAAGGGAGCAGCTCGCCATCGAGAAGTTCGCCAAGGCCATGGAGATCATCCCCTGGACCCTTGCCGAGAACGCCGGTATCGACCCCATCGACAGCATCATCAAGCTGAAGAACGCCCACGAGAAGAAGGCCGCCAAGGCCAAGTACTTCGGACTCGACCTGGATTCCGGCGAGGCTGTCGACATGAACGCCAAGAACGTCCTCGAGCCCCTCAGGGTGAAGGTGCAGGCGATCAACTCCGCTCAGGAGGTCGCCAACATGATCCTGAGGATCGACGATGTCATCGCGTCCCGCAGGGCGCCCCCGATGCCTCCTCAGGGAGGAGCACCCGGAATGGGCGGCATGCCCGGCATGTGATGCCACAGCGGGGCATGACCCCGCACCCCCCTTTTTTCACGTGGGGGAGGTCCCCCTCCTCCACGGCTTTTCATGATACCCACCGATCCCGAAGGCCCGGGATATGCTGGATGGCGCTTCCTGGACTCGCTTCCTTTTATATCGACGAGACGATGCATCCACGGGATGGATGCACGATGCGTGCTGCGCTTTACGCTAGAGTATCGACTGACGATCAGGCGGTGGAGGGGTTCTCCCTCGACGCCCAGATCAAGCGTCTGGAGGCATACTGCCGGGTCAGAGGCTGGGAGATTGCAGGCGAGTACAGGGACGAAGGTTTCTCGGGGAGGAACACCCGCCGTCCGGAATACGACCGGATGATGCGGGAATCGGATACATGGGATGTCCTGCTGGTCCTGAAGATGGACCGTATCCACAGGAACAGCGTCAACTTCACCCACATGATGGACCAGCTCCACGACATGGGGAAGGAGTTCAACTCCGTTCAGGAGAAGTTCGACACCACCACGGCCATGGGGAGGTTCGTGATGGACATCATGCAGAGGATCGCCCAGCTGGAGAGCGAGCAGATCGGAGAGAGGACCTACATGGGCATGGAGTTCAAGGCCCGCAACGGCACCGGCACCCTCGGATCCGGCCATCCGTACGGATACGTCTACACCGCAGAGGGGCTGGAGGTCGTCAAGGACGAGGCACATACCGTCCGTGCCATCTACAACATGTACATCCGCGGATCGACGATGGACGACATCGCCGGATTCCTCAACAACGCCGACATCCCCGCGAAGAAGGGAGGGAAGTGGAACAAGCAGTCCATATGCAACATCCTCCACAATCCGCTCTATGCCGGTTACATGGAATGGAACGGGATCATCCGTCGCGGGGAGCAGCAGCCCATCGTCGAGATCGGCGTATATGAGAAGGTCAACGGCCCGATAAAGCTAAGCTGATCATGCGTGCCGCCATATACGTCAGGGTCTCCACAGAGGAGCAGGCTGCGGAAGGATACTCCATCGGTGCCCAGAAGGAGATGCTGCAGGATTACTGCATCGTCGAAGGCTGGGAGGCAGCAGGCGTTTACGAGGACGACGGATACTCCGGAAGGAGCGTCAAGCGTCCAGCCTACCAGAGGATGATGTCCGAGATGGATTCCTGGGATGTCCTTCTCGTCATCAAGATGGACCGTATCCACAGGAACAGCCGCAATTTCATGAATATGATGGAGGTCCTGAGCAAGCACGGGAAGATGTTCGTATCCCAATCCGAGGCTCTGGACACCACCAATGCCTTGGGAAGGTTCGTCGTCGATATGATACAGCGTCTCGCCCAGCTGGAGAGCGAGCAGATCGGAGAGAGGACCTACATGGGCATGCGCGAGAAGGCGGAGACCCTGGACAAGGCGGAGGAGGGCAAACGGACGATGGGCTTCACACCGCCGTTCGGCTACAGGCTCGAGAACGGAGGCCTAGAAGAGGAACCGGACGAGCTCCCGATAGTCTCCAGGATGTTCTCGGAATACCTTTGCGGATCCACCATGGACGAGATCTCCTGGTCGTTGGGGCGCGAAGGCATCCTTACCCGCAGAGGGAATCCATGGAACAAGCGGAACATGTCCACGGTCCTCCACAACCCGGTATATGCCGGATACATGAGGTGGGAGGATGTTCTGATCCGCCATCATGCCCGTACAGCCGTGAGCATAGAGGAATTCAACAGAACCCAGGAATTGATGGCATCGAAGGTCCGCGATCCATCGAAAAGAAACGTATTCCTCATCCCGACACTGGATGATTTCATCACCGAATCCTGACCACTAGTATTTAAAATTAATCTTTTTACTGTGGTGATTAGTGGGAAAGTCGATTCATCACCCTACAAACGTCTGGCAATGCCGAGTTGGATGGGTCGATAAGCATATTGTTTAATATACTCAATAAGTAGAATCACTGGATGGGTCGAAAGACCCGTTGGAGGAAAACGAATGTCTGACGAATGCAAACCGATAGACCCGACCGCGTTCGGGCTCTTCTTCGTCGCTCTGGTATCGCTGCCGATAGCCCTGGCATGCATATTCTCGTATGCCGGCATCGAGAACGATATCACGAAAGGAAGCAACCTCGGCGGGCTCCTGATGCTTGCCGCGTTCTTCATACTGATCGCATCGCTCAAAGCCTACAAGGCTGAGAGCAACTTCGGATTCATCGTCTTCGGCATGGTCGCGCTCGGCGTGTTCTATGCCGGGTGGGTCGGCGGAGACCTGTACATCAACCTCACTCTGGGCATCATGTACCTGATCGCCCTGATCTGGTCCTTCCGCGCGAAGACCCTGAAGACCCTGACGTTCATCCTGCTGACCACCGCCCTGATCTTCATCTTCGGCGGCATAGCGGCCAACGACGGATCCGCGGACAGCATCTGGATGCTCCTGAAGGGAATCGCCGCTCTCGGCAACTTCGTGCTCACCCTGTACCTGGCCTTCGCCCTGGCAGACGAGCACATCCCCTGCTACTGAGCAGTGAGAAACCCTTTACCCCGCAATCGCGGGGTCTCTTTTTTACACATCTTCGATGAATCAGTAGGCTTAAGTGCCATCCAGATTGTAATCTCGGTGTTACAATGAAGCACAAGGTAAGGTTGACTGTGATCGATAAGAAACTATATCCTGAACTTCAGCAGCAATACTGTTCGAACCCGAATTCCGGGGCATGCCCCTGCTATAATGTCGGTGACGTTTTCGAATTCTACCGCGATGATGAACGGGATGATTATTGGCATTGCGGTCTGAACACCCTGATCAACACCGACGCCGATCCGGACTCTGTTGCGGGAGGCCCGAAGATGCCCCATTGTTCCGAATTATGGGATGCCATCAGCCGTTACATCTACGCCGGATTGCAAGGCGGCTCGATAATGAAAGGGTGGATGGAGAGGGAGAACGAGATGATCGCTTGCTGCTCAGACGGCACCCGGCCTGTCATCTTCAAAATCGAGCGGATAGATTACGAGGATTGATCCAGGCTTACACATCTTTTGGAATGCAGCATGGCAGTTGGTCGTGATGATCGGTGCATCATATCGGAAGTTCATCTCGGAGTCCGTGTTTGAACGATCTCCGGATATCTTTATTATAACGATTTCAATGCACCATGCATGAAGACTGAGGTCAAGAAGAAGGTCCTCGCATACGGTATGGTCGCCATCATGGTCGTCGTCGCGCTCACTGTCGCGGCTGCTGCCATCGCAGGATGAGCATAGCCGTAGTGACCGGAGCTTCCTCTGGGATGGGCGCGGCATTCTGCCATTCGCTGGACGCCGAAGGCCTGGATTCGATATGGATCGTGGCACGCAGTGCCGGTAGGCTCGAAGCACTCAGCGATGAGCTTTCTACTCCATGCAGGGTCATAACCGCCGATCTCTCGACATCGTCCGGAGTGGACTCCCTTCTATCGATTCTGGATTCCGAGAAGCCTGACATACGCTATCTCGTCAATTGCGCCGGAGCAGGAAGATTCGGCAACTCATGGGAGATCCCTGTCGAAGAGACCCGTTCCATGATAGGGTTGAACATCTCCGCATTGGTCGACATCACGAACCATTGCATCCCCTACATGAAGAAGGGTTCCAGCATCATCGAGGTCTGCTCCGCTTCCGCCTATCTTCCGTTGAAAGAGCTCAATGTGTACGCCGCTTCGAAGGCTTTCGTGCACGCCTATACCGAAGGCCTCCGTCTGGAGGTCAAGAGCCTCGGCATCAGAGTGCTCGAGGTTTCTCCGGGATGGGTGGAGACCGATTTCATCCAGAAAACAATGGAGACTACGAAAGTCCCCTCCAAGGTGTTCAAGCACACCGTCACCAAGGAGCAGGTGGTAACGCAGGCGATGGCGGATCTCTCCGCAGGTAAGAAGAGGTCCATCTGCGGCCCGTACAACAGATTCCAGGTCTTCTGTTGCGTCCATTTCAGCTCTATCCGTTCTGAGGCTGGTAGGTCATTCAGATCGACAGCTTGAGCTTGCCCTCTTTGAACCGAAAGGCAGGCGAGGGATGTGAGTGTCTTCA
>LVVU01000052.1 GCA_006954465.1 Candidatus Methanoprimaticola hominis | reverse complement strand
TCGCATTGACGTTCGGTAGCGTTCTCGGATTCCCAGCCCGCCACGACAAGATCCAGGCTAACTTCACGAAGGAATTGGAGAAGCAGTGTGCGAGATTCGGACTCCGTATCGAGCCCCTGGAGCACAAGGTGCTCAGACGCGACATATGGATCCATACGGTCCTGTTGATCCTCACCCTCGGTCTGTATTCGTTCGCCGACCTGTTCGTATCGTGCAGGGAGATGAACGCCCATCTCGTGGAGCAGTGGGCATACGAGGAGGAGCTCATGAGGAGGATCATCGAGTTCGAGGGCGGCATAGGGATCGAGACCTGCGGCGAGGGATCGAGCAGGGTCACTAGGATCCTTGGCAACCTCATGTGAATCTGAACCTTGTCGATCGGATCGGGTTGCTGGCTGGCAACTCGGGGCCGAATGAAAAGTTAATATAAAGGCTCTGTATCCTTGGCTTATCCCCACCTAGCTCAGACTGGCTAGAGCGGCTGACTGTAGAGTGTCTTCGGAAGAAACCGATACAGCCGCTGAAATCAGCAGGTCCCCTGTTCAAATCAGGGGGTGGGGACCACTTCTTACAACCATCTGCATCGACGCCATCTGAGTATGATTTCGAACCCCATTGCGTCGAGAAGCGGCCCTAACGATTTCTCCTGCATCTATCTTCAGCCTCCTTCATGAAGAGGAACAACTGCCTATGCCATGTTGGAGCCCTGACAGGTGGGATCAACAAATCGAAGTTCCCTCATGAAAGTGGAAGTTTTGTTCCAAAGTTCCCTCATGAAAGTGGAAGTTTTGTTCCAAAGTTCCCTCATGAAAATAGTCATTTATATTTGCAACCCATATGGCCAGATGTTACATGGAGCGCAAGATCACTCAAAAGCTAATAGAATGGAAATCGGATCCGGAACGCCGCCCCCTGATTATTACAGGGTGCAGACAAATCGGCAAGACATTCTCCATCAAGGAGTTCGTATCCAGCGAATACAGAAGCTACATGTACATCAACTTCGAGATACAACCCGATAAAAAGGATCTGTTCAAGGGAAACTGCAGTGCGGATGAACTGATATCCAGACTCATCCTATCGGAAAACATCCGCATGTACTCAGGGGAGTCGGCCATTGTATTAGACGAGATACAGGCCTGCACAGAAGCATACTCTGCACTCAAACCGCTATCTGAGGATAGGAGATTCGACGTCATATGTAGCGGATCCTTCCTCGGCATAAACCTCGATGATGACGACAATCATCTATCTCCTCTTGGCTATGCTAAAATCGTGCAAATGACCCCCATGGATTTCGAAGAATACCTCTGGGCCATGGGAATCAACAAAGATCTCATATCAGACGTGCGTACCAGAGTCCAGAATCTGGAACGCGTCGATGATTACTTCCATCAAGCCTTCACCAAGCATTTCAGAACCTACATGGTAGTAGGCGGGATGCCAGCCGCAGTTAAAACGTATGCAGAAACCAAGGACTACGTCAAAACATCCGATGTGCTGCAAGACATCATCTCCATCCTTAAGAAAGACACAGGCAAGTACTCCCGCAAAGCAGGACGCACGAAGATCAACAAATGTCTGGACTCCATACCGCGTCAACTCTCGAAGGAGAACAAGAGATTCGTCTATTCGGATGTCGAGAAGAAGAAGGGCGTAGGGAGAAAGACCTACGGAAGCGCGCTCGACTGGCTGAAGGAAGCTGGACTCATATCGCTGTGCAACAACCTCACAGAACCCAACAAACCCCTCTCCGGCAAGGTAGTCGAAGATGCGTTCAAGGTCTTCATGAACGACACCGGACTTCTCATGGCACTCATGGATGCGTGCGATCCTGCAGATATCGTGCTCAAAGACCCGTATTCCAACAACGGCGCCGTGATGGAGTGCGCAGTGGCTTCCGCTCTGGTCAAGAAAAAGTATCCGCTCTACTACTACTCGAAGCCTGATAGCACATTGGAGATAGATTTCGTAATAGAGTCCGAGGGCACACCCATTCTGATGGAAGTCAAGTCAGGCAGGAACAAGAGGGCGAAATCCATGATGACCCTCATGAGCGAGAAGAGCAGAAAGCGCAGAGGTTGCAAAATAATGGATTCGAATATCGAGGTGGATGAACATGGCATCATCCATCTGCCCCTTTACGCGCCGTGCTTCTTCAAGGAGGTAACAGTATCTGAAATCCCCGAACCGCCTTCCGCCGACGAGCTCAACAGGAGATTCCTTCAGAACAGCGACGCGTGAGTCGTATCACCGAGCCGCAGACCCGCATCCCCGATACCGAGATCCAGAGAGTACCATCCCGAAACGACGAGCGAAAGGCTAATGCCCCTTGAGCCGATGGATTCGGCCGAGGAGCATCATGACCGACCTCGACCCGCCACTTGAGATCCGTAGCCTGACCACCGATGACCTGGATCAATACAACGCGCTCCTGCGCTACGCCTTCCAGGTCACCGAGCAGGACCTCATGCGCGCCGGATGGCGGGACGACGAGGTCATGCAATCCAAGTTCCCGGTACTCGAGAGGGCGGACGTCCTGGGCTGCTGGGACGGGGACGAGCTGGTCTCCCAGATCGCCGTGTACCCGCTGAGGATGAACATCCACTCCTCCATCTACGATATCGGCCATGTCACCAGCGTCTCCACGTATCCCGAGTACTCCGGTCGCGGGATCATGAAGCACCTCCTGCACCTGAGCCTCACCCGCATCCGCGAGAACGGCAGGTCCCTGGCGCTGCTGTTCCCCTACTCCATCCCGCTCTACAGGAAGTTCGGATGGGAGATTGTCTCCAACAAGATCTCCTACAAGGTCAAGGACACGCAGATCTTCCCCAACAGGAGGAAGGAGCGCGCACCGGGCTACGTCAGGAGGGTATCCTGGGACAACGAGGAGTTCATGAACCTCCATGCCCGCTTCGCGCTGAAGACCCATGGATGCATCCTCAGGGACAGCATCGCATGGGAGGAGTACTGGAGATGGGACGAGGAGGACACCCTGGTCGCCGTCTACTACAACGAATCGAACTGCGCCATGGGATACATGGTGTATCTGATCAAGGAGGATGTCATGCACATCAAGGAGATGGTGTACCTCAGCATGGAGGCCCAGAAGGGCCTCTGGGACTACATCAGCGCCCACTACTCCATGATCGACGAGGTGCGCGGAAACTCCTACCGCAACGAGCTTATGGCGTTCATCCTCGAGGACGGGAACGTCGCCGAGGCTATCCGCCCCTACATGATGGCCCGCATCGTGGACGTCCCCATGTTCTTCGAGGACTACAGGATCGACGACGCCGAAGCGGATGTATGCTTCGCGTTCCAGATAGAGGACCCGTTCCTGGATTGGAACAACGGCACGTTCAACGTCCTGTTCCACGGAGGACGGGCGGAGGTCACCGGGATGGACCCCGATTACACCGTGTCCATGTCCATCGGCACACTCTCCACGCTCCTGCTCGGATACATGGACGCGACCCAGCTGGCCAGGCTCGAAAGGATCGAGGGGTCGCCCGAGGCGATCGAGGCGCTGGACGAGATCCTCATCCACGAGATCCCCTACATATCGGACTACATCTGATGACGGGATGCAATCGCATCGATCGTTGCTCCACCCACATCTCTTAAATTACATAAGAGAATGTAGCCGGCGGTGGATCGATGGAGGAAATGGTGATTCTGACAGCCTTAGCGCTATTCACGCTGCTGGCCGCGATCTGCTCCATCGTCTTCAACAAACTGAAGCTCCCTCCCCTCATAGGCTACATCGTCGCCGGAATCATCCTGGTCAACATCCTGTTCATCTACCAGGACGAGGAGACGATATCCGCCGAAGAGGAGATCATCTCGCTGCTGAAGGATATGGGATTGGTCATGCTGATGTTCTGCATCGGCCTGGAGATCAACATCAAGAAGATCCGCAAGCAGGGTTCCTTCGCCATACTGGTGGCCGTGATCCAACTGCCGCTCATGGTCTTCGGCGGATTCATCGCCGGAACATTCCTGGGCTTCGATATGACCCAGTCCATCGTGCTGGGTGCGATCATATCCGGTTCGTCCACCGCCGTGGTCATGGCCGTCCTGAAATCCCAGAACCGCCTGGACAAGGAGCACATCGAGATGCTCGTCCTGATCACGATCATGGAGGATATCGGCCAGGTCATCATCCTGTCGATCATCACGCCTCTGATGGCCAACTACGCCGGCGGCGCATCGGGAACGATGGACATCAATTCGATCATCGTCCTGATAGTCAAGATCATAGGATTCATGATCATCAGCATCGTGGTCGGTCTCAGAATCGTTCCGCGCATCATCAACTGGATATCCGACAACGTCTCCGACGAGATCCTCACCATCACCTCCGTCGGACTCGCGTTCGGAATGGCGCTGCTCTCCATGTACGCAGGACTGTCCATGGCCATCGGAGCGTTCCTGATGGGCATGATGGTCGCAAGCAGCAGGAAGGCCAAGGATATCAATCACAAGATCGAACCGATGCGCGACCTGTTCATGGCCATATTCTTCATCAGTATCGGTGCCGAGGTGTTCCCCGCATCAATTCTGCTGGACAACATCGAGATGATCCTGATCTTCTACCTGCTGTTCGCTTGCATGAAGACCGCGACCGTCTTCCTTGCATACTGGTTCGGCAACGAATCCTGCAGGAACGGCTTCCTGTCCGCCACAGGACTGTGCGCCATGGGAGAGTTCGCGTTCATCATCGCCGCGGAGGCGCTCGCCGACAACGTCGTGGACAACTCGTTCTACACATCGGTCATCGGTGCCGCGCTGATCTCGATGATGATGCTGCCTATCCTCACGAAATACTCCGACCGCATCTGGGACCGCGCAGTGGACAGATGCCCGAGGAAGGCCTACGCCGCGTGCTGCGGGATCAACGAGGCCAGGTCCAGGATGTACGAGCGCGTCTCCGTCACCTCCAGGAAGTCCCAGAAGGCCGTGTACAGGAGCATGACCCACACCTACATCAACATCCTGGCTATCGCGGCGATCGAGATCATATTCTTCGTGGTCAACCCCGGCTTCGTCGACTGGCTGGTGGAGTCCTTCGGCGGCAACTCGGACCTGTGGGTCCTGGGGTCCATGGGCCTCAACCTGGTCATCCTGATGATCCCCACGTACTACCTCATCAACAACGTGAAATTCCTCGATGAGATCATCATCAGCGGAGCCAAGCGCATCGCCAACATGGAGGGCGGCAAGGACAACCCCACCGCCAAGTACGACAGGTTCCTGAAGTTCCTGGAGATCAACACGTATCTCCTCATGATCGGAATCGACATCCTGATCATCCTGTTCGTCCCCAGCTCCGTGGCCACGCCGCTGTGGTACTACCTCATCATCCTGGGCGCCGCGGTGCTGTTCATCGTGATGATGTACCTGAACAAGCGCCACAAGGCCAAGAAGGAGGGCGCCTCGGACGAGGATGCCCCTGCGGACCAGGAATCCAAGGAAGAATGATCGGTTCGGATCCGTTCCGAGAAGGACGGAGGCCCGTCTCCGGGCCGTTCCGCCGTGAATGGTTTGAATGCGCGCGAAGCGCGCATAGGGTCTCACCTGAGACAGAGGGCCCTCCAGGCATCCTCGGACCTCGCGAGCACATCCTCCGTGTCGAGGGTCGTTATCCTGCCGTTGTCCACGACGACATCTCCCTGGCAGAGCACGGTCTTGACATTGAGGCTGTTGCCGGAGTACACGATATTGGCGATGATGTTCTCCGGCAGGAGGGGCCTGAGGTTTGGGGCCTTCCCGTCGAGGATGACCAGGTCGGCGTACTTGCCGGGCTCGATCGATCCGATGGAATCGGCCATCCCGACGGCCTTCGCTCCGTTGATGGTGGCGAAGTCGAGCAGATCCTGAGCGGGGGTGACCGTCGCATCCCACCTGCTGGACTTCTGGAGGAGCCCGAGGAGCCTCATCTCGGCGAACATGTCGAGGGTGTTGTTGGTGGTGCTTCCGTCTGTTCCGATGGAGACGTTGACACCGTACTTCTGGAACTCGGGAACAGGGGCGACGCCTCCGGTGGCGAGCTTCATGTTGGATGCGGGACAGGAGGAGATCGACATCCCGGCCTCTCCCATGAGCCTGACCTCCCTGAGGGTCAGCCATGCGGAATGGGCGGAGACGGCCCTGGGTCCGAGGACCCCGATGCTCGAGAGCCACTCGGCGGGACGCATGCCCGTCTGCCTCTTGTGGTCGTTGACCTCCCCTCTCGTCTCGGAGAGGTGGAAGTTCATGGGCGCCTCCTTCTCATCGGAGAGGGCCTTGGCGCCGACGCAGGTATCCTCGTTGCACACGTAGACCCCCTGGAGTCCCACTCCGGGAACGATCTTGCGCTTGCCCTTGTGGGTGTCGATGAACCTCCTGCAGTTGTCCAGGGGGCTGCCCTTCTGGGTGGTCTTGTCGTCGTCGAGGACGCACCAGCATAGCACTCCGCGGATGCCGGCGTCCTGCGTCGCCTTGGCGATGACGTTTTCGGAGTAGTAGAGGTCCATGAAGGTGGTGGTTCCTCCGCGCATCATCTCCATGCATCCGAGCCTGGTCCCCAGATCGAGATCCCCGTCCGTGCGGTCGGAATCGATCTTGAATGTCTTGTTGAGGAAATCAGGGAACTGGAGGTCGTCGACGACCCCCTTCATGACGGACATGGCGATGTGGGTGTGGGTGTTGACCATCCCCGGCATGACGATGTCGCCGGTGGCGTCGATCTCCCTGTCGGCGGTCCCGTTGTATGCGGGTCCGACGGACGCGATCCTCTCGCCGTCCACGACCACGTCGCCCCTGAGCACCCTGCGCTGGGCATCCTGGGTGACGATCCAGGCATTGCGGATGACTGTAATCATGAGGCCCGTATCCGAGCGGCCCCGTTTAACAGTTGGCTGTCGACGATAGGTCGGGATTTATACCCCCCAGGGGGATGACATACCATGACCCCGAGAGAACGCGTCCTCGAGGCGCTTTCCATGAGACCGCCGGAGACCCCGCCGGTGGCGATCTTCACGCAATCGGCCACGGTCGGCATGATGGATGCCACAGGAGCATCCTGGCCGGAGGCCCAGAGGGATCCGCGCATGATGGCGCGCCTCGGATGCGCCCAGGCGGAACTGTTCGGATTCGAATCCGTGAGGGTCCCGTTCGACATCACGGCGGAGGCGGAGAGGCTCGGATGCGTCGTGGATCTGGGAACGAAGGACAATCCGCCCAGCATCAAGGACAGGGCATTCAGGGTCGATCCGTTCGAAGGGGAGCTCCCGGATGCGGACATCCTGCCTTCGCCGGACGTGTTCCTGGCGGACGGTGCTCCGACGCATGTCGCTGAGGCCGTGTCGATAGCTTCCGAGGAGTGGGGGGAGACGCACCCCGTCTGCGCAGGCATGCTGGGGCCGGTCTCCCTGCTGGGGCAGCTCAT
>LVVU01000051.1 GCA_006954465.1 Candidatus Methanoprimaticola hominis | reverse complement strand
GATCACTTCTTCGGCAGGTACTTCTCGATGTACTTGCGGTCGATCCTGGTCAGCTGATCGAGGTCGAGCTCGGTGAAGATCTCCCAGGCGATATCCAGGGTCTCCTCGATGGAGCGGTCCTCGTCGATTCCCTGACGGACGATGCGGTCCTCGAAGAGGTCGGCGAAGTCCAGGAGCTTCCTGTCCTTGGCGGAGAGGGAGTCCTTTCCTACGATGGCGACCAGACCACGGAGGTCCTTACCCTCAGCGTACGAGGCGTACAGCTGATCGGAGACTCCCTTGTGGTCCTCACGGGTCTTGCCCTTTCCGGTTCCGCCTCCCATCAGCCTGGACAGGGATGAGGAGACGTTGACGGGCGGGTAGATGCCGTTCCTGTGCAGCTCCATGGACAGAACGATCTGTCCCTCGGTGATGTATCCGGACAGGTCGGGGATCGGGTGGGTGATGTCCCCTCCGGGCATGGAGAGGATGGGGATCTGAGTGATGGATCCCTTCTTGCCCTTGATCCTTCCGGCACGCTCGTACAGCTGTGCGAGGTCGGTGTACATGTATCCGGGGTAACCGCGTCTTCCGGGCACTTCCTCACGGGCGGCTCCGATCTGACGGAGCGCCTCGCAGTAGTTCGTGATGTCGGTCATGATGACCAGCACCTGCATGCCCAGGTCGAACGCCATGTACTCCGCGGTGGTGAGACCGAGACGGGGGGTGAGGGTACGCTCGACAGCAGGGTCGTCGGCGAGGTTCAGGAAGACCACGGCGTTCTTCAGAGCGCCGGTCCTCTCGAACTCCTTCATGAACATCTGCTTCTCTTCGTTGGTGATACCCATGGCGATGAACACGACGGCGAACTCCTCGTTCTCTCCGCGGACCTTCGCCTGCCTGGCGATCTGAAGGGCGATCTCGTTGTGCGGGAGACCGGACTGGGAGAAGATAGGCAGCTTCTGACCCCTGACCAGGGTGTTCATTCCATCGATGGTGGAGATTCCGGTCTGGATGAAGTCTGAAGGGCTGTCCCTTGCCCAGGGGTTGATGGCCGCTCCGGTGATGTCGAGCTCCTTCTCGGGCACGATCTTGGCACCGCCGTCCAGAGGCTCTCCGGCTCCGGAGAGGACCCTGCCCAACATGTCCTTGGAAACGGGCATCTTCATGGTCTCGCCGAGGAAGCGAACGGACGCGTCCCTGTCGATACCGGAGGTTCCCTCGAAGACCTGGACGACGACGAGGTCGTCGGACGAGTCGAGGACCTGTCCCCTTCTCATGGTTCCGTCGGAGAGCCTGATGTTGACCATCTCGTAGTATCCGACGGGCTCGGTGTTCTTGACGTACACCAGAGGACCCGCGATCTGGGAGATCGTCTTGTACTCTTTGGAAATGTCTGCCATCTCAAATCACACTCCCAGCTCTGCGAACTGCTTGTCCATGTCCTCGGCGACGGCCTTGAGCTCGGCGTCGACGTTCTCCTCGTACTTGGCCTGGTTGAACCTGGTCCTGACGGGGAGGTACGCGATCTTGTCGACCTGGACGCCTGCTGCCAGGGCCTTGTCGGCGAGGTCGGAGTACTTCTTGATGAGGGTCATCATGACGTGCTGCCTCTCGAGGGGGCTGTAGCAGTCGACGGGGTGGTACGCGTTCTGCTGGAGGAAGATCTCACGGATCATCTTGGCGACCTCGAGGGTGATCTTCTGCTCGTCGGGCAGAGAGTCGGAACCGACCATCTGAACGACCTCCTGCAGCTCGGACTCCTTCTGGAGGATCTTCATTGCCCACGCCCTGAGAGCGGGGAAGTCCTCGGCGACATTCTGCTTGTACCAGTTGACCAGCTGCTTGTCGTACATGGTGTACGAGGTCAGCCAGTTGATGGTGGGGAAGTGACGCCTCTCCCTCAGCTTGGTGTCCAGCGCCCAGAAGACACGGACGATACGGAGGGTGTTCTGCGTGACGGGCTCGGACAGGTCTCCTCCGGGAGGAGAGACGGCTCCGATGACGGAGATGGATCCGTCGTCGCCGCAGAGGGTCTTCGCACGGCACGCACGCTCGTAGAACTCGGAGAGACGTCCCGCGAGGTACGCAGGGTATCCCTCTTCTCCGGGCATCTCTTCGAGCCTGGAGGAGATTTCACGCATGGCCTCAGCCCACCTGGAGGTGGAGTCGGCCATCAGAGCGACGTTGTGTCCCATGTCACGGAAGTACTCCGCGATGGTCATACCGGTGTAGACGGACGCCTCACGGGCCGCCACAGGCATGTTGGACGTGTTGGCGATCAGGACGGTCCTCTTCATCAGGGACTCTCCGGTCCTGGGGTCCACCAGCTCGGGGAACTCGGTCAGAACCTCGGTCATCTCGTTTCCACGCTCTCCGCATCCGATGTAGACGACGACCTCTGCATCGGAGTACTTGGCGAGGGACTGCTGGGTGACGGTCTTTCCGGTACCGAACGCACCGGGGATGGCCGCCGCTCCTCCCTTCGCGAGGGGGAACATGGTGTCCAGGACCCTGAGTCCGGTGATCAGCGGAACGTCGGGCTGGTACTTCTCGGCGACGGGCCTGGGGACACGGACGGGCCAGTACTGGACCATGCAGACGTCCTTGCCGTCGATGACGGCGATGGTCTCGTCGACGGTGAAGGATCCGCTCTTGATCGAGTCGATCTTTCCCTTCTTGATGTCGATGGGAACCATGATCTTGTGGACCATGGGGCCTTCCTGGACGGTACCGAGTACCTGTCCGGCGGAGACCTCGTCTCCGACCTTCGCGGTGGGAACGAAGTCCCATTTCTTCTCGTGATCCAGTCCAGGCGCGGAGACTCCACGGTAGATGAAGTCTCCCATCTTGTCCCTGAGAACGGGGAGCGGCCTCTGGATTCCGTCGTAAACGGAGGTCAGGAGACCGGGACCGAGCTCGACGGACAGGGGCTTCCCCGTGTTCGTGACGGGCTCGCCGGGTTTGATACCGGACGTGTCCTCGTAGACCTGGATGATGGAGTAATCGCCGATGATTTTGATGACCTCTCCCATCAGCTGCTCGTTCCCGACGTGCACGACATCGTACATCTTGGGGGAGATACCGGTGGCAGTCACCACGGGTCCGGCGACCCTGTAGATTACACCTTCAGTGCTCATTTATTCATCCTCTGATTTGTATAAGTCAACGCCAATCGCTCTCTTGACCTTCTCGCGGAGATCGCTCTGGTCTCCGCCGACGGGCACGACGACGGGCTGGATCGAATCCATGACCTTGTGCCTGACGGCGAAAGAGAGATTGTCGAGGTCCTTCGCATCGACTGCGAGGATACCTATGTTGGGCTGGGACATCGCCTCCAGCATTTTGTCCTGGTAGTTGTCTTTGTCAGCGACGAAGACACGTCTGATTCCGGCGAGCCTGAATCCGAGTACGAACTCGTCGCTGCCGATCACTGCTATCTCCATCAGATCACCAGAAGCCCTTTGATAGTCTCAGTGTCCAGACCGCTCTCGATGCCTCTGGAGATGGTCCTGATGTTGCCGACCTCGATCTCCTTGTGGATCATGTAATCCAGGATGGGGACGACGGACAGGGGGTACATGTGCGAGAACTTCTTCGCCTCGGCGATCTCGTACTTCTTCATCTCGGTGACGACATCCCTGATGCTGACCTTCTCGGCCTCCACGAGCTCCTTGATGATGTCGTAGAAGTCGAGCTGGGACAGATCGGATGCCGCGGCGGCGATCGTCTCGGCATTGGCGAGCTGAGTCGCATACCTGTGGTCGATCTGCCTTCCGCCCGGGATGACGTACTTCATCACGGCCTCGCCGTAGATCCCTTCAGCCTTCAGCTTGAGGATCGTCTCGAGGTTCCTGACGTCGATCTCGGTCCTGACATAGTCCTGGAACATCCTGGTGGGCCTCGACGAGGGGTCGATGCTCTTCAGGAGCCTCACGTAGTGGAACTTGTCAAGATAGTCCTCGATCTCTCCGAGGTTCCCGCTCGCCTTGTAGGCGGAGAGGATGTCCTGGGGGATCGTCACATGCTCCATCTTGCAGTAGTTGGCGATTATGTCGTCCGCGTTGTCGAGGGCGATCAGCTTCTCCAGAGACTCGGCATCGAGGCTGCCTGCGGGGACCAGGTCCTCTCTAATCTCCTCGGCGCCCAGACCATATGATTTCCCGCGGAGGATAACCTTCAGGTTCCAGATGTCCCACTTCTCGAGATATGCTGCAACCATAGTATTGAGTTCACCCTGAGAGGCCTTGAGGATGCTGCTGAACACCTTCGCCATGTTGACGTAGGTGGCATGCTCGACGAGGTCGATTCCCTCGATCCTCCCGGCGAGGTCGGCCATCTCCTTCTGATAACCGGACTCGCTGATGTAGCGGGAGATCTCGGGGATGCTCATCTGCAGCATCTTGTTGTAGTCCTCATCCTTGAGGAGCAGGGCCTTCTTGGCCTTCACCCTGGATACGGTGTACGCGTAGTTTCCTGCTCTTCCGCTGCGGTTGAACATAGGTCTCACCCGAACAGGATGTCGGACACTGCCTTGATCTCGCGGTCCCAGATGGACTGAAGGAGAGTGGAGTACTGCATGTCGATCTCGACGGATCCGTCCTCGCTCTGGAGGATGAGACCGGAGGAGATCCTCGCGTCCTTGCAGACGGCGGTCACACCCAGCTCGGCTGCGGTGAAGTCGTCTTTCTCGGACATGAGAGCCTTGGGCTTGTCGATGATGCCCGCGGCGACCTGGACCATTGCCTTGTAGTGCTTCAGCTTCTCGTCGCTGGAGGCGTTCTCCAGCTGGGAGAGCATGCCATCGAAGGCCTCGGTCAGCAGCTCCTTCTTCTTCGCCAGCACGATCTTCTTGCTCTCGAGCTCGGCGCTCGAGATCTCCTGGCGGTTGAGGGACTCAATTGCTTCTTTGAGCCTCTTGTCCTCTTTGTCCTTCAACTCGGCGATCCTTGCATCCGCGTCGGCGTTGATCTTTGCGATCTCCGCATCGGCCTCGGCCCTGATGGCCGCCGCCTTGGCGTCGGCATCCGCGAGGATCTCCTGAGTTACATTCGATACTGCCATGAGGATTCCTCTTGGCCTAATCACTCGATGTAACCAGTTGCGACGAAGATTCCGAGGATAGCGATAACCAGTCCGAAGATGACGATGGTCTCGGGGAGAACCATGAAGATCATTGCCTTTCCGAAGAGAGACTGGTCCTCGGTGATAGCTCCGACGGCTGCGGCTCCGACATCTTTCTCGGCCATTCCAGCACCGAGTCCGGTGAGTCCGACGGCAAGTCCAGCTCCGATTGCGATGAGTCCAATTCCAATTCCCTCTGCCATTTTCATACCTCTTTAGTTGCTTTTTCTTTGGCTGAAACGGTTTTTTCGCGTTTGATCTTGAGCGGGCTGTATTCTACTCCGCCGCCCTCGAAGAATTTGGCCATGAGCTCGACGAACTGCAACCTGAGTCCGTGGAGACCCGCCGAAAGGATGGCAAGGGTCCAGATCATCAGGTGCAGGAACACGAAGAGGAGCAGTCCGATAATGAAACCGGCGACTCCTCCGAGTCCGAGTCCGATCATCTCGATGGCGATGTAGTTGAATGCCAGAGCCATACCGGCCTTGGACATTCCGATCGCGGCCAAACGTGTATAGGAAAGGATGTTACCGATGATACCGGGCAGTTCGAGAACGGCCTGGATACCCTCGTGTTTGATGTTCATCGCTACTTCGATGACAATGAAGACGAGACCGATCGCGAGGAAGGGCAGAACGTCTCCGAATCCGTAGCTGTCGCTGTAGATAAGGACCATCGCAAGCGCATAGCACACGAAGACGAGACCGAGGAATCCGAAGATCCAGCCTCCCTTCTCCATGAATCCGTGCTTGAAATCGTGCTGGATGGATTTGTTGTACAGTGCGCACAGGTATCCGATCATGAGGTGAACGATACCGATGTACACGGACAGCTTGAGCAGGAATCCGACCTCGTGAAGCTTTCCGACACCGACTTCGTAGGGAAGGAAGGTGAACACGGAAGCGAGATCGAAGTTCTCGACTCCGAACACCTGGGTGAAGATCTTCTCCCAGGTCCATTCGACATCCAGATGGCCTTCTCCGACGAAGTGCATTCCCAAGGCTTCTCCGAAGAAGAAGAAACCGAAGATGAATGCCCAAATTCCTCCGAAGAAGAGCACAGTAGCGATAGCACGCCAGTCCTTGTGATGCGTGACCTTGAGGCCGTATGCACCCAGGATAATGAACGGGATGGCGTATCCCACATCTCCGACCATCAGTCCGAAGAACATCGGAAGGAATATCGCGATCAGGATGGAAGGGTCAATCTCCTGATACTTGGGTACCGACACGAGCTTGGTCGGATACTCGAACTCCTTCACGACTGCTCCATTGTTGAACTTCGTCGGAGCGTCTTTGAACCTCGGCTCAGCCTTCTCAGACTCCTCGAGCTTCCTGCCGCGGGTCTCCTGGACCTCGACGTAGACTCCTTCGACCCTCGACTCGATCTCCGTCTTGACGGAGTCGGCCTTGGCCTCGGGAACCCACGCGTCGATCACGAAGGTATACTCGCTGTTCGCGATCCTTACGGGGATCTCTCCCTTCTGGATCTCGATGGAAAGCTCTTCGTCTGAAGCGCTGAGGAAGTCCTTGTGTTTCTCAAGAAGGTTCTCCAGCTCTTTCGAGACATTCTCCAGTTCGGCCTGAGCGGCCTCGATCTCGCGGTCCGTCCTGGTAAGGGCGGCGGTCGCGGAACCGGTGTCGTTCGGGACGGAAATCTCGGAGAAACCGTGCTCGGACAGGATGGACTGGACTTTGTCCTTGTCCGTGGCCTTGGCGAACACGGCGATCACGTTGCCCTTCTTCTTGTCGAAGGAGGAGAAGACTTCGCAGTCCACGCCGGAAAGGGCGGACGTGGGGTCCTCGGCAACGGTTCCGACCATGGAGCAGATGCTCCTGTACCCGGAATAGAGTTCCAGGTCGATCGGTATGTCGGAAAGAAGCTCAAGATTCTTCTTCGTAGCGTTTAACTCGGTGATTCTCTGATTGAGATCATTCCTCTTGTCGAAAACGGCGGTTATCTCCTTCTCGACAAGCTCGACGCTGTCAGATGATATCTGGCTCTTGATTTCGTCCTCGGGAATGGCCTGGGTCTTCAATTTCTTGGAGATCCCGAGCCCCTTCTCCATCGCACGCACCTTCAGCAGCCTCTCGGATGCTTTGGGCGAGTACGGACGGGGTGTTCCGAGTGCGAAACCATCATCCGCGCCGACGGTATGATCGATCAGGTGGATAGCCTTCACATCATATATGGCCTCAATGACCTCGTCGATGTGAGATTTGGCACCCACGATCACAATCCTACTCATCGACTCAGGAAGTGACATTTAGGGTCCTCTCGAATTCTTTATTGAGAAAATCTTTGACTTCCTGCATTTTCGCCTCGGAGGAGGACTCGATGGAGGCGGCCTCATTCCTGCCAGCGGCAAGCATGGACTCACGCTTCGCATTGAGCGCTTCCTTCTCCTTGGCGATCGCGGACTCGTAAGAGCTGCGCATCTGAGCCTCAGCGTCCTGAATCTTCTTCACAGAATCTCTGCGCCACTTTATAAGGAAGAGATGCCTTGTAAAATTTGACTATTTTTCCATCGCATTCGAATTGCCTCCGCTTTCTTTATTTCCGAAAGTATGTCAGTTCGGCTCAAATTCAACACTCCCCGACCCTGTGGTTCGTATCTTTTTGCTATACTTAATGCTAACCCCCTTCCCTTTAAAAGGGGGCCAGCACTCAGCATATAAAACACAGGGCGGGTGGAGATCAATCCGTTGGATGATATTCGCGGATAATAACGTCGGTCTCCTTGAGAAGCTGATGGGAGAGGTCGTCGATGTATCCCTCATCGTAGACGATCTCCTTTATCCCGGCATTGATGAGGATCTTGGCACACATCGAGCAGGGGAACGTCGTGGTGTAGATCGTAGCGCCGTTGACGCTCACGCCGAAGTACGCCGCCTGCGTGACGGCGTTCTGCTCGGCATGGACGCTGCGG